>JAAZNX010000047.1 GCA_012798025.1 Methanothrix sp.
GAGGGCGGCCTGGAGCGCAAGAAGTTCCTTTTTCGACGCTTTGGAATCGATCCTGACCTGCGAGACTCCCAGAAGGTTCAGGTCGTCTATGCGGCTCTTCAGCACCTCCTCGATGGCCGTCCTGATCTTCAATAGCTCCTCAGGAACTGTAAGTCTCACCCACTCGATCTCTCGTTGGTGAACAAAAGGAGCCACATCTGGATCGTCCTCCGCCTTGGTCTGGATATTCTCGATCCCAAGATTTGTGCAGATCTCAGCTATCCTCTCAGGCTGGCTACCTGGACTTGCGGTGATGCCCAATACGAGGGGTCTGTGCGCCTCGCGAGCATAGCGCCCTGCTATATAAACGTAAGCATAGTTGCCCACTCCCCTGTGGGCTTCATCGAAGATCACAAGCGATACATCCTCAAGGCTGATTCTCCGGGAGAGAAGATCGTTTTCGATCACCTGTGGCGTGGATACAACTATGCGTGCATTCTTCCAGGATTCTGCTCGCGTATTTGGAGGAGACTCACCTGTCAATAAGACTACCATTGCTTCGTCTCTGAGAGCTCGGCGAAGAAAAGAAGCATGCTGCTCCACCAGAGGCTTGGTGGGAGCAAGAAAAAGCACCTTGCCAAGATCCAGCCGTGCGAGCAACACCAGGAGAGCGATCACCGTTTTGCCAAGGCCTGTTGGCACAACGATCAGGCTTGATGCCTTGAGAGCATTTGCTGCCAGGTCCAACTGGAAGAGCCTCTTCTCGACGGTCTGAGCTTTGAGAAGAGGATGCTCCAGGTAGAAGGACATAGCATTTCCTTTAACGGGTCATCATATTTAATTTTGAAGGGTGATTTTCTGTTTCAAGTATGTCGTGATTTTTATTCGATTTTTAAAGGATAGATTTATATAATATAAATGTAACAGTTTTATCAAAGGCTTAAATTCGCTAATTTAGCGAAAAAGCTTAAAATTAGCCATTTAATGAAAAGGGGGCGAATGAAGAAATGAAGGGAGTAGTAATAGTAGCAACAGTGCTAGCAATTGCCCTGATAAGCGGTTGCGGCACGGTGTTAGCAAATCCACCACTGGTGCCACCAGTGCAGTATGAGCAGTTCTGCGAAAACCAAAAGGTTGCTGGAACAGGGGTTATCGATGTCAGCACGTCCATTGTAGACAAAAAGATAGCTCTGGAGTACTACAACACAATGGCCGGAGACGGTGACATTGAGCTTGACTCTGAGCATGCCTACTCGCAAAATCCAGAGAAGCTCAACAGGACGATAAACTCTGTCAATAACAGCAATGAGGCAGGTTTCAATCTCGTCGAGACCACCAAGATGACCTATTCAGGCGCGACACCTCTTACCGGTGGAAAGTATCTGCACTCCAAGGAATTCTATGGCGGCATCGGCGCAAATGTTCAGGAGATGTTCTCCGTAAACGAGATGGAGAAGGACGAGACTGCATTCTTTGCCTCAACGACGCCCTACCACAACAAAGGCAACGTCAGCCCGGAAAATCTCGTAAAGGAGCTCAAGAATGCAGGAAGGGACACAGAAAAGGTCAATGAACTCATGACCGCAGACGCGCGTGCTGGAGCTCCGGCAGAATACATCCCATCGCACCTTATAGGGATTGAGACCAAGAACAGCTTCAACGGCACATGGGGAACCGATGCAACGTGGCACAAGATATTCTACAAGGATATCAAGGCCCACGAGATGTTCACAGGAACGTTTGAGGCCGAGAAGACCATCAAGTTCCATGAGAATCCCGTGCCGGACAAGATCAACCCGCCCTGTATGGGCATAGACTGCTAGGCCAAAAAACGGCCCAGCGGTTTCTTTTTTACTTTTAGGGGGCTAAAATGAAGAGATTTTTGTTAATACTGATTTTTATGGCATCTGTGGCCTCGGCCACTGTGGAGGACCTTGGAGAATCTAGCAATGGTATGAATAGCGTCTGGCCGACTCTGCCAGAGTCTACATCACTGTATCTTCCCAGCCCCTGCCCGGAACCCGAGGATAGCTTAAAGGTCACCGTGGGTCTCGTTGGGCCAAAGGCAAGTTCGAGCGAGGAGGAGAGAGACGCGAGGTATGTAACACAGGGAAAGACTCTGGAGTTTTTGGTCAGCGTGAAAAACGAAGGGTCGTCATCTCTGCAATCAGAGATCTGCGTAAGCTCTGACAGCTGCCCGCCAGAATGGTTCGACTGGACTGTCAAAAGCCTGCAAATTCCACCAGGCAGCACACGCTCAGAGAGACTTCTGGTCACACCAGACATGGCAGCTGTTGCCGGACGATACGATTTCACAGTGGATGCATCTGCAAAGTGCTCAAAATCCAGTTCAGGAACGGGATACTTCTATGTGCAGGATTTGGATTATGCCTCTGAGACTGCCATAGCTGGGACGGGCCAGTTCCGGCTCAATAAAAATGTTCATTCCATGAATTCGGGAATCAGGTCCGACAAAGAGATACTGTTCAGCGGGACGGTAGATGCCCTTGTGAAGAATGAGTATCTGGTGGATCAGTCCAAGGGCAAAAACCCAACTTTTGAGGAGCTGGATGCTGTAGACAACTACAATGCCATCCTGCCGGGTGACGCCCTAATTGGAGTTGAGAGCTTTAAAAGCTCGGCCATCTTTGGAGGCGTAGGCGCCAAGTTGCAGCAGAACTATGATGTGCAGCAGATGGAGTTCAAGAGCCAGAGTTTCAATTTACAGACGGGGTCTGACAAGAAGACTGCTGAATTCAAGACTGCAGACAACTTCACGGGCTTCTATCTAATTGACGCCAAACAGATAGCTCCAGGCCAAAAGAGCCTGAAGGAGCACGAAGAGTATCTAGGGTCTTTCGAGATCAACAGAAAGATAATCTTCAGGAACAAGCCTGCCTGGAAAACCCCTTGCTCTGAGCTAGATTGCATGAAAAGTTCAAACAGCGGCAGCAAATTCGCGGAGGCCCTCAAAGCCTTCGCAGAATCTGCTTGAATCCTTTTTTATAATTTTTTTGGTGCTAAAGAGCTTTGCACAGGAAGTGCCATACTAAAAGGAGAAAGGCGAAGACATCGGGGGTGTATTGAGAAGAAGATGCCATTGTACCCTTCCCAAAGCCACTCTTCGCCAAATTACCCAGCTACTTCATTATATATCAATTTTTCGTTTTTAATTAAGTAAATAAATTTTTGTATCGTATTATTAGCTTCATAGTCGCTTTTTTCTACAATCCATAAAGCAGGACTAAGAGATTTCTGTATATTTAATTTATTTATTTAATGCAAATATCGATGTAAGGCGACGCGAATAGGAAGCATCGCGTATAAGCAATCGATTCAAAATGCCAGCAAAAGGAATAAATGGTTAAACCTCACCAAACAGAAGAGCGGGGTTAAATCGCATACCCATTAGAGAAAGGAGGTTCATCAAATGAAGTTAATTCTCACAATCTTTGTTGTATTAGTTCTCCTGACTGGCATGTCCAATGCCGCAGGCGTCCTGGATTTAAGCACTTTAAACAAAAATGTCACTAAGCAGACCATTGCTTTGCCCCAGTTATCGCCAACTATGCCGACCATCGCACCTACAACTCTTGGAGGGAATGTGGAGAGCGATGTGCTGGATCTCAGCACCCTGGGGAAAAAGGTTCAATCGAAGGTCTCTGCAACTTCGATCAAGGGCCCATCACCGATAACTGTCACTCCCATGTTCTCTGTCAAGAACACGAATGTAACCACTGAAGCTGGCACAGTCTTCACTCTGCCTCAAGCAATATCAGCCAACCCAACTGTATACACTCCACCAATAGCGATATTTGGCGGAGCTTAAAGCTTTGAGAAAGCCCCAAAGAGGCAAAAATGTTAGTCGAGCTGAAGGTTGACGATAAGACCATTCCACTAAGTGCGTTCCCTCAGGATTTCATGGGCAACGTCGCTGTGGCCATGGCCCAGTCACTGAGGGGCGTTGGCGGGGATTGGAAAGAGATCAAGATAAGAGTTGTTCGGGATTGATCTTTCAATCCTTCCTGCCCTTTCTGAATGCAGATGAGAGATCTATAAAATAAGTTCCTTCCTTTACCGCCATGATCAACTCGTCCCGCTCAAAGAGGGACGGCAAATTCAGCTCATAGGTTCCCGGCGCAGTTATCTTGATGCTCTCCAGCTTCTTGCCTTCTGCGGCCCTCTCATCGACGTCGGCTATGCTAGCGCTCTCAGGTTCTCCTTTTTGCGGTGCTCTTGGGGGGACCTTCACGCCCATAGCCTTGGTTATGATCTGCTCTGGCTCAGACAGAGCAGCATCATCTTCTATAGGCCGTCTGCGTGCGAACATGAACTTCTTCCAGCCGCAGACCGGGCAGCCTTTAAGGATGTCCTCTCCAGACTCAAAGACATTATTGCAGCGAGTACAGATATGAGGCATCTAATCCCCTACAGAAACCTTCGTGCTGATCTGGTATTTGTCCTTTTCAATGGTCCGAATCTGGTTGGCTGGCCCTATGACTGTCATCCTGCCTTTGATAGATCTTCCAAAGATTTTATCGAAGAATGATCCTTCCTTCTTGGATGGGTAGCTCTCGATCTCGATTCCTGAGAACTCGTCTACCCTGATCTCGGTCATGGTCATTTCGATCAGGCGAACCTCCTCATCGGGCGTCAGCCCGCTCTCCAGAACCACAATCCTGCCTGTCTTGACCTTGTCCAGGATGAGCCTGATCTTCTCCATGGAGGTCATTTTCTCCAGCTTCTCCCCGGAGATGAGGTCCATCTGCACTTCTCTCATCAAGATCACCCGAAATTTGCGGCTATCGCCGTATACAGGTCGTCTATATTCGATCCTTCAAGAGCCGAGATCTGCACCATTGCATGCTGCGGGAAGGCGGCCTTGATTCGGGCAGGTGAGGCGTTGGGCAGATCCATCTTATTGGCAACAATGAGAAGTGGGAGCTTCCTGGCTTCCATGTTGCCGATTACCGTCACGTTGACCTGAGTGTATGGGTCCTCGGTAGAATCCATGACCAGCAGCACGCCATCCAGGTCGTCAAGCCACTTGATGGCCTCTATGACGCCTTCAGTAGCTTCCTTAGCCCTCTTTTTGGATTCTGCTTCGGAGAGTCCAAAGGCCATAAACTCCTTAAAATCGATCTTCGTGGCCATGCCAGGTGTATCCACTATATCCAGCTCGATGCTCGAGCCATTGGCATTTATCACCACGCCCTCCTTCCTCATAGCCCTGCGCGTCTCATGTGGAATATGCGATACATTTCCGAAATCATCGTCTCCACTCCAGTCATGGACTATTCTCTTGGCCAGGGTGGTCTTGCCAGCGTTCGGCGGCCCGTAGATCCCAATCTTGGCCCTCTTCTTCTTGAATATGCTCTTGATCCAGGCTCCAAGACTATTCTTGAAGCTACTGATGAAACCCATGTCCTACCTCATGAGTGATAAAGCCCATATCTGTACTAATAATTTTCCATAACTTATATTCGAGAACTAAAGAGGCTCTGGGCAGGGCATGTGCAGACAATGCCATCGAACTTGCCGGATTTTCTCAAGGCCTTCCATGCATCCTTAAGATGGCCTTCACGGATATTGAACAGGCTATCTTGCAGATAAGGACAACCTCTGACGCCGCCGTCAACACCGATGTGCATCCACCTTCTCCCGGCCATGCAACCCAGCAGCTGTCCTTCGAAGTACGTGTTGGCAAATAAGCGCGGCCCACCTGGAGTCGAGTTTATCTTCCTGTAGATGTCGATGATCTTCTCATGCTCTATCTGAGTGAGCCGCTCATGAGGTGTCTTTGGGATGCCCTCCCATACGGACAGCTCTTGCACGCCGAGCTCTGTGGCCAGTTTGTAAAGATCCAGTATCCTGTCCACCTGTCCAGACAGCACATGGCAAGACATTGTAACCATAAGGCCTGTATTCAAAGCAATCTTGATGGCATCAATGGCCTTGGCATAAGCTCCGGCCACACCTCGCACACTGTCGTGCACTTCAGGATTGGTGCTGTAAACGCCGATGATCAGATTATAAAGCCCAGCCTCTCTGAGCTTGACCGCCTTTTCGACTGTCATCTCCAGTCCGGGCGTAAAAAGGTTGACCACGGCCTTCTCCGGATCGACATGCTGGACAAGCTCGAAGATATCATCTCGCAAGAGAGGATCTCCCTCTGTGAAGGTGATGATGCAAGCGCCCATCTCTAGGGCCTCGTCGATGACGCGCAGGATCTCGTCATGGGATAGCTCGCCCTCGCCTTCCTTTATCAGGCAGTGGCTGCACTTGGCTTTGCACTGCCTCGTCACCTCGATGGATACTGTCTGAGGTACAGGTCGTCCAATTGCGATATGCGCCTCGTTGAGCAAAAGCCTCTTGAAAGGCCCGCTGGGGATGGGAGGCAGCCATGTGCTGGCAACGATGTCCTTCAGCCGAACCTGAGCAGGTTTCTCCTCTGCCAGCCTCTGATTTGCCATCTTTATCACAGGCTGGACCATTGAAGCCAGAGCGCCGTGGGCCTTAAGCGACATCGCATCCCGTTCGAAGTCCACGCTGAGGGCGGCAGTCTTAATAAGCTGGGTCATTACGTCCTCGCTTTTTTCCACAGCAGTTATAGAGTTATCGCCCAAGTGTAATAGATAACGTTAAATCGCCTGGACCTCTTGTACGAGAATGGTGAACCGCAGTGTCTGAAGTTGTACTGGCCTATTCTGGTGGCCTGGATACATCTGTTTGCATACCGCTCCTGCGAGAGCGCTATGGATTTGATAAGGTTGTTACAGTTCTTGTGGACGTCGGGCAGCCTCGATCCGATATCGAGCGTGGAAATCTCAGGGCGAAGCAGTTGGCTGATGAGCATTACACCATTGATGCCAGAGAGGAATTCGTCAAAACATGCCTATTTCCGCTCATCAAAGCCAATGGCTCCTATGAAGGATATGTTCTGGGAACGGCCATTGCAAGGCCTCTCATCGCCAGCAAGGCGGCACAGATCGCAAAGCAGAAAGGCATAAAGAACTTAGCACACGGATGCACGGGCCGTGGCAACGATCAGCTTCGATTCGAGGCCATCTTCCGGGCCACGGACTGCCGTGTCATCGCTCCAATGAGGGATCTGGACCTCGCCCGCGAGTGGGAGATCGATTATGCTCGCGAGCACGGGATAGAGGTGCCAGTTACCAAGGACAAGCCATGGTCCATCGACGAGAACATCTGGTCCCGCTCCATTGAGGGCGGAAAGCTGGAGGACCCATACTTTGAGCCGCCTGAGGAGATCTACGGCTGGACAAAGACCCCCAAGAGCGACAAAGCACCTCAGATCGTTGAGATCGGCTTTGAGCAGGGCATCCCAGTCTCTTTGGACGGAGTGCGAATGGGAGGCCTGGAGCTGATCGAAACGCTCAACCGGATCGGAGGCGAGCATGGCGTGGGCCGAACGGACATGGTCGAGGACAGGGTCCTAGGTCTCAAAGCGCGCGAGAACTACGAGCATCCAGCAGCCACGATCCTCCTCGCGGCACATAAAGACCTAGAGCACCTGGTTTTATCCAGGGCCGAGCTGAAGTTCAAGGTCATGGTCGACGAGGCCTGGTCGGAGATGGTCTACATGGGCCTTGTGGAGGATCCTTTGTATTCGGATTTGAATG
This sequence comes from Methanothrix sp., assembly GCA_012798025.1. Lineage (GTDB taxonomy): Archaea > Halobacteriota > Methanosarcinia > Methanotrichales > Methanotrichaceae > Methanothrix. The sequence goes on from JAAZNX010000047.1 coordinate 7,623, forward strand.
CCTTCGTGGACCAGTCTCAAAAGAGGGTGAACGGATCTGTCAAGATGAAGCTCTACTGTGGAAATGCTTTCTCAGTTGGACGCCAGTCGCCAGATGCCCTTTATGCCCAGGACATGGTCTCTTTCGATTCTCAAACGTTGAGCCAGAAGGATGCAGAAGGCTTTGCCAAGTATCACGGTTTCCAGGCCAGGCTCCTGAAGCGCAAGAGCATCTGAGCATCTCAAAAAAGGCGCCGAAAGGGCAGGATTTATTTGACAGTGAGAGCCTAATGATATTGCATGGCACGACTTGTGATATCTGAGGATGCCAGGGCTGAGGACCTGGCTCCGCTCGCCCTCGCGATCAATGAGACCATCAGAATCCCTGTAACTCTTCGCAGCGCAAACTTCCCAGGCGTTCGAGTGGAGAAGGGCAAGGTCCTGGATAAGAGCTATAGCGGTCCCATACTCGAAGAGGTAATCCGAAGCGGAAAGCCTGCTCGCACCATTCCTGACAATGGAGCATACCGGGGAGTTCCAGTCTCTGTGGCACCTATCCTAGTGGAAGGCAAGACGATCGCTGCTGTAGGCGTGGTGGATGTTGTGGGTACCGTCGAGATACCTGAGGTCTTTGGAGCTTATGCGGACGTTGTGAGACAGGTTAAAGAGAAGACTGCTGAGAAGAGATGATAATTCGGAGAGCTGAGCCGAAGGATCTGGCCCAGATTGTGCAGATCGAAGGGCTCTGCTTCCCCGAAGAGACCGCCTTCCCGCCAGGGATGTTCGCCTACCTCATTCGTTATTCTATTGCTCTTGTGGCTTGCGAGCCTGCAGAAAAAGTCTTGGGTTTCATCATAGGATACGCCAGCGGGACTGGAGGGGCGATCTATACGCTGGATGTTCATCCTCTTTATCGCAGGCGCGGAATTGGCAAAGAGCTGATCAAAGCTCTGGAGGAGGAACTCCGGGCACAAGGTGTGGTCGCAGTCAGGCTTGAGGCCGCACTGGAGAAGCCAGAGGCGATGGAGCTTTACCACAAAGCAGGTTATCGGGCAAGGGAGCTTGTCAAGAATTACTACGGGCGAGGCAAGCATGCTGTGCGGATGTTCAAGACGCTGAAGTGACCACCTCCACTTGCTCCAGTCGTTCGGATTTATCACTGAGAAGGTTTTCCACAGCTAAATGCTCGAAGGACTGAAGATCCTGGGAGGAGAGCGCTTATAAACTCGCGATTTCGCAGATATGACAGATCTGCCTTGATAAGAGTTCCTGAGCTCCTCGCACCTGCTGGCTCGCCCGAGGCACTGTGTGCCGCCATCGCCGCCGGAGCTGATGCTGTTTATCTCAGCGGCAAGAGATTCGGAGCCAGAAAGTTAGCGACCAACTTCGATGAGCCTGAGTTGCTGCAGGCCATAAACTACGCCCATCTTCGGGGCGTGAAGGTCTACGTGACCGTCAACACTCTGATCAGGGACGACGAGCTTGCAGACATTGGCGAGTTTATTCTCCGGATCTACGAGATGGGTGCTGATGCCATGTTGGTTCAGGATTTGGGAGTCGCATCTCTTGCGCGCCAGATGGTGCCCGATCTGAATTTGCATGCCTCCACGCAGATGACCATCCATAATCGAGAGGGGGTTGCATGGGCTGCCTGCAATGGTTTCAAGCGGGTGGTGCTTGCAAGAGAGGTCCCTCTGAGAGAGATCAATAAGATGAAAGACATCGGGATCGGCCTGGAGGTATTTGTGCATGGCGCACTGTGCTATTCTTATTCCGGACAATGCCTTATGTCTTCGGCCATAGGAGGGCGCAGTGGTAACCGAGGAATGTGCGCGCAGCCCTGCCGCAAACCATACGTTCTGCTCAAAGGTGAAAGAGATGAGTATGGCCGCCCAAAGAACCTGGTGGCTGTGCCATCAAAAGAGAAGTTCCTCATATCCACCCGCGATCTCTCAATTTACAGGAATCTGGACAGGATAGTGCACTCTCCTGTGCAGTCGCTGAAGATCGAAGGAAGGATGAAGTCTCCAGAGTACGTGGCCATCGTAACCAGCATTTATAGAAAGGCGCTGGATGCCATCTCTCGCGGATCGTGGTCGCCTTCTCGGGATGATGAACTGGACCTTGCACTGGCCTTCAATCGCGACTTTACCGAAGGATACCTACTGGGCGCAAAAGATGTCATGGGTAGGCAAATGTCTGACAACCGGGGGGTTTTCATCGGGAGCGTTGCCGCCTTTGATGCGCAGAGGAGCGAGGCTGCTGTGCGCCTTTCCGGGACTCTGGTTCCAGAGCAGGGCGACGGACTTGTCTTCCTTTGGCCCGGCCAGGAGATGGGACTTGTGGTGCAAAGGCCTCATTACAAAGACGGCCTGCTAAGGCTGAGGACCCCCGAGAGGGTCAGGCCGGGGGCCAAAGTATACCTTACTGGCAGCACTGCCCTCAGTCGCAAGGCCCAAAAGATCATATCCAGTGCCAAGACACAGATCCCCATTGACCTTTACATCGTCTGGGAAGACGGAGTGCCTTTGGTTGATGCACGGCCAAAGGGCGATGCGGGAGATCTTCATGTCCAGGTTCGAGCCGGATTCAAAATGCAGGAAGCTGTAAACCGTCCAACCACAGCACAACAAATCGAGGCCCAATTGCGAAGGACAGGAAGAACTCCTTTTGTGATCAGAGATGTTGATATGAACTACCCTGGCGGCCTTTTCGCACCACTGGGGGCCCTAAACCAGCTTAGACGCGACATACTGGCAAATGTAGAGCAAGCACTTCTCGAGGTTTGCCGTCCAGACAGGGAGAAGATCGCTGAGGCAAGGAGATGTCTGGAAGATTTGAAATTGGCAAAGACGAGCGCTCCGCTGGAGGGCCGTGTTCCAACGCTTTCAGTTTACGCTGACAGTCTGGAGACTGTGCGAGGAGCAATCCAAGGCGGATGCAGGCAGATTTATTTTGAACCACGCCTTGGGGTGCAGAAAGATCGAGCAAAGAGGATGCTGGAGCTGCTGCAAGGGGCCAAGACCATTTGCAGTGATGCAGAGCTGATCTGGAAGTGGCCCAAAATTACCAGAGAAGGTTTTCTTGAGTTCGTCCGGCCACTTTTCTCCAAGATTGCTTGCGACGGGATAATGGTTGAGAGCATTGGAGCAGCTGAGGCGGTCATGGCCTCCAATCCCAACGCCTGCATTTATGGTGCTTCGGGCCTGAATGTGTGCAATCACCTGACTGTGCGGGCGCTCACACCGACCTTCCAGCTTCTCACGCTCTCTCCGGAGCTGTCCAAAGGTCAACTGGCGAGGATGATAGCCCTGTCGCGCCAAAGCAAAAGTGTGCCCATGCTCGAGCTGGTGGTGCAGGGCAACCTGGAGGTCATGGTGAGCGAAGACTGCATTCCATATCTGGATAAAGATACAGGAGATCTAACGTTCTGGGGCTTGCAGGACTTCAGGCGCATCTTTCCCTTGAGATTGGACGATGAAAAAAGGACGCACATCTTCAACGCTGCTGAGACCTGCCTTCTGGACTGGATGCCAGAGCTCTTTGAAATAGGTCTTGACCGTGTAGCAGTGGACGCCCGCGGCCGGACTGAAAAGTACGCACGTGAGATGACTCAAATTTATCTAAAAGCCATCGAGATGACGGAAAAGGGAGGAGAATCCCTGTCCGAAGGGCTTTGCGCATTGAAAGATAGCATCAGGCCCATGGCCCTGGGAGGCATAACCTCAGGGCACTTTTTAAAAGGTCTGAGAGAAGAGCTCTCTTAAGCCCAAAAGGCTCTCTTCCAAAGAATTAGCACATGGCCCGTAGACATTCTCGTCGATCTTCAGAGCTCTCTCGTAGCATTTGCGGGCCTCTGCCAGGGTCACCTGCAGCACCAATTCGAGGTTGTTCAGGGCCTCTTTCAAGAGCTGATCGGGCCTTTTAGGTAAACTCTCCAAGGGTCCGCAGGTATCGCTTGCATTCGTTCAGCGGCGTCCCTGTGGCTCCAGGTCCTACGCCCATCTCCTCGCCGTTGCTTGCTGCAGCCAGGGCATTGGACTCCGCTTTCATCCTGTTGCGATTGGCATCGCAGCTCCCGTTAACTCCGCGAGTTAGCAAGACCGGCCCGAATGCCTGTGGCACCCTCTCCGCTCCTGCAAGTTAAAAAACCTCGCCCATGCTGCGCTCGATGGCAGCGCCAAGCTCCTCAAGCTTCACAGGTTTGTTGAGGAAATCGTCTGCTCCAACCTCATAGCAGAGATCGCGACAGATCTCTGGATCAAAGGCCGTTACGACTATTATCTTTGGACCCTGAGGCCAGCGTTTACGAATGATCTTGGTGGCCTCAATGCCATCCATCTCCGGCATCTGAATATCCATAAGCACCAAATCGTAAGGATGGTCTTCCAAGGCTGAAAGGACCTCCTGGCCGTTGTTGGCCGTATCCGCCCGATAGCCTAGCTTCTTGAGGATCATCAACGCAGTTATCTGATTCACTGGGTTATCCTCCGCAAGAAGAATATTCAATTTAGATCTGGTAGGCATTGTCCTCATCTGCACATTGCCGCTCCATGTATAAGAATTTTTCTTTAGTAATTAATTTGGCAAAAGAGATTTAATTATTTCTAAAAGCATACGATGCCTATTTTAGAACGATAGCACGGCAGTTTATGAAACTAGTAAAACATAACTTGTAATTAATTTAAATTTAATAGCCGTCTCTGTACCAAAGCTTTGACCCAAAGGCAAAATTATTTCCCTCTGATATGCCTAAAGCTGATGAAGATGAAAAGTCAAGCGGCCACCCAGTCAGTTCAAACTCGTGAGATAGAAGAAGGTTTTTTCCAGACTCCCACCTTCCAGGCCCTGACCATCGGAGTTCCCTTCTGCGTCTTCAAATTGCTCTTCGGGTTGCTTTGTGTCCGCATAGGCGTCGAGCAGGGGTCTTTTTATCTTGAGTTATTCGGCTGGCTGGTCATCGCCTGGGCTTTTGCTGATCTGCTCATGAACCTGGCAAGAGTCGTATTTCATCTGGCTGGACGAGCCTCGCCCATTGAGTACTGCACTGTAGCACAGGCCGGGCAGCTCATAAAAAGGCCGGGGCTATTTTTAGCTGTCGACACATTCATCTCCTTCTCCATAATCTGCCTCGTCCTCTGGTCTGGCTGGATTGCTCGCCTTTCCAGGGAGGAATCATATATCTGGTATGCAGCAACTACGTTAAATCTGATCAGCATATCCATCGTAAATATCTGGCTGGAATTGAGGAGATAAGAATGGAATCCAGCGCCGCAAATATCAATAAGCGAAAGTCGGAAGTGGCTATGTTATCGGTCATTTCAAACACCACGTTGGTCATTCTCAAGATAACAACAGGCCTGATGATCGGTTCAGTATCTGTTATCTCCGAAGCCGTTCACTCCTGTATGGACCTGCTGGCCTCTCTGATCTCCTTCTTAGCAGTCAAGGTGGCAGGCAAGCCTGCGGATGAGAATCACCCTTTTGGCCACAATAAAGTCGAAAACATTTCAGGTGTTGCTGAGGCCTTGCTCATATTCCTGGCAGCAGGATGGATACTCATCGAGGCCTACAGGAAACTCATGAACCCTGAACCGGTTGACGGGCCTGGATGGGGCGTGGCAGTTATGCTGATCTCTTCTGTGACCAACATCTTCGTCTCGCAGAGGCTCTTTTGCGTGGGCAAGGAAACGGATTCTGTGGCATTGCAGGCAGACGCATGGCACCTGCGCACTGACATTTACACCTCAGCTGGCGTCATGGCAGGCTTGGCAATCATCTGGGTTGGAGGACGGCTGTTTCCTGGAACCGATCTTCACTGGGTAGATCCGCTGGTGGCAATTGGGGTCGCGCTCATGATCCTCAAAGCTGCCTACAGGCTGACGATGGCGTCTGCTAAAGACCTGATGGATGTGAGCCTTCCAGAAGACGAAGAGGAATGCATTCGCAAGTGTATCACTGTCTTTGCGCCCACAGTGAGAGGCTTTCACAGGCTTCGGACACGCAAAGCGGGATCAAGCCGTTTCGTGGAATTTCATGTGCGAGTGGATCCCACAATGTCGGTGGACGAGTCGCATCGCATCTCGGATATGATTGCTGACGCCATCAAACTACAATACCCTGGAACGACGGTAACTGTTCATATCGAGCCGTGCAATTGTGCTCTGGCCCATGAAGACACCTGTGGCTGTCTCTTAAGCCAGGATGAGAGGAAGGCAGTTTTAGAAAAGCCTTCGTCCATTCGCAGCGAATGATTTCACCCATATTTCGTCCACATGGCTGACCTAAGGTCATGGGCGGTTTTCAGACGGCTACCGTACAAGGCCTTCAGAAATCGTCCATATGGCTGGCCTTCTCTATCCAGGATTGGACCTGCCCGTTGCCCGGCGGCCGGTGGAAGGTGCTGTTGATCTTCACGGTCTTGAAGAACTGCGCGTAAGTAGGAGAACCCCTCCCCTTTCTTCCGAGCCAGCTCAATGGGGTAGGACCGGCTCACCCAGTCTTCATAGGACCAGCCGCTGCAGCCTATCAGGATGGCCATTTCATCTAGGATATCGGCGGGGAAAAGGATGTAGATTGCTCAAAGAGAGACAAGAACTCTGTAAAGGCCAGATAAGAAAGCGCTGGATTAGATGCCCGCCCACAATTCGGACAGTAGACGTCCTGCTCTTTGGAAGGAGAAATACTTATGAAAATTATCCTTACAAAAAGTTTTTATTGTTTTACACAACGACATATTGAGGTGAATTTCTATGCCTCTGACTCAGACGGGCATTGACGCTCTTATATGGGCTTTGGCTCCTTCCTTTGCAGCTGGTCTTGCAATTCA
>JAAZNX010000053.1 GCA_012798025.1 Methanothrix sp.
ACATAAGCGGCCCTGGTCTTGGAATCTACCTTGGTCAGGCCTGTCGTTGAAGCAAAAATCAATCCTCCCTTGGCATAGGTGTAATCTCCTGGAACGAACTCCTCAACAGATCCGACCACATCTCCAGGGAGTACAAAGCTGTCTTGCGTCATTTACTCCTCAAATAATACAAATCTAGCAGGTTATCCTGTAAAGCTCAACCTCAATGGTCTTGACATCCTTGCTGTGAAACTCGAAGCATCTCTTCAGCTGGAATGGAATACGATAGATCTCCTGTACCCTACAAGGTTCTACAAACCTTCTAATGAAACCTTCGCTTCCCCTGTTATGAATAGAGTAGATCGTTTTTGCGACCTCCATTGCCTTGCAAAGGAATGCGCGATCTCCGGCGCTCGCCCTCTGGGCACCGAACGGAGGATTCATGACCACTGTGTCAATTCCCCTAAGGGAGATGGAGTTCGCACTTCCTTTAACCAGGTCCACATGGACGCCCAACTTTTCTGCATTTCTTCGAGCCTCTGATAGTGCCTGGCCGTCGATATCCACGCCGATTGCTCGCGCGCCCAGCAGAGCCGCTCCAATGGCCAGGATGCCTGTCCCGCATCCCAGGTCGCAAACCACGCCCAAATCGCCATGCATGTAAGCCAGGAAGAGCATTTCGGCGGCGACGGATGCAGGCGTAGCATACTGCTCTTGCAATGGCGAGGGACTGGAAAATCCATCCAGTCGCTCCAGTAAGATCTCTAGCTGCTTCTTCTTCATCCTGCATTTGCAGCAATTATCTTAAACTATATCAAATATAGTATCGCATCTATGGTAAGCAGCAAAACCACAACCATTGCGAGGGCCTTGACCAGCGTTACGGCGTTTGAGAGATGATCCCCTGCTTCAGACTTGGAAGAAGTCTCATTCACCTCAACACTGCGTTGAGGCTCTTCCTTTGCATCATTGATTGCCCCAACATCGTCGATCTGCAGTTCGCGCTCTTCAGGTTTGACGGCCTCTCCCACATCCGATCCTTCCTGGAAGGGTTGCACCTGCCCACTGGAAGGGCAAGCTACGCTGGCCTTCACAGGAACCAGCCAGCATTCTTCATGGTTTGCTAAATCCTCGGCGGTCTCTTTAGCATCTACAAGAGCAATCTTCTGCGCTTGATCCTGAGAAGGCGGACTGGGAGATTTTTTCCCTGAGATCGGCCTTTGCACCAATTTTAATGATTCATCCCATGTGTAGATGGTATTTGCATCATCGATATACGATAAAATGTAATTTGTCAGAATGCTGCTCAACAATAGCAGGACGTCCCTCTCCGGCCTGAAATTCAACCTGTCCTTCATCGTTAATTCGGCCCGGCTCTGGCCGTCTTCTGATCCAGCCAGCGCATCGAGAATCTTTGCAGCCTCGCCGATCTTTGCTGCGCTCCGCACATCGATCTCGCTCTTACCAGCCGAAAGATGCTTCTGGGCTCTGCGCAGATCCTCAACTGCAGCCTTCAGCCTCTTTGCCGGATTCTTTTCGTTCTTTTCTGCTTCCATGCTTGCGCTCAAATTGCGCAGGGAATCGCAAATGTAACCATTGGCCTCACCGGGGATGCAGGCTCCGCCCACGAGGTACTCGCAGGAATTGGTGACTGCTCTCATCAACCTCCAGGGTTCGCTTCCAAGAAATCCTATGGACAGAGCCTCTTTCATCCCGGCAATGGACCGCTTCAGGCTCTCAATTCTTTTTTTCTTCTGACCATCCAAGTTCACAGCAGCGCTATCAAGGGCTGCAACTGCCCTCTCTGCAAGGGCCACAGCCTCTTCGTCAGGGACTCGAGCCGAAATCCTGGAAAGATATGAGCGGCTTCTTGCAATTCCTGCTGCGGCCTCGACCTCGAAGTTCTCCTTCTTCAGCAAAGATGCCAGTTCCTGGAATCGATCTGAGGAACGGGCAAAGTACTTAGAGGCCTGTTTCCTGGCGGAACTGTCCTGCCCGTCCTCTTCGGCATCATCTTCCGCTTTTTGCAGGTTTATTTTGGCAAGCGAACTGTAGGTTGCTGCCAGGCCTGAAAGGGCATTCTGGTAGGCAGGCTGCATGCTCCTGGGAATCAGCTGTACAGCTCTTTCCAGAGACTCGCATGCAGCCGTGGCATCTCCCATCTCTAAGTACATCCTTCCAAGGTTTGAGAGCACAATTCCCGCGTTGTGACTCTGCCCCTGATCGCCGAAGAGGGAGATACTTTGGTTGTAGTATCCGAGAGCCTTGTCCCACTGCTCTCCCTCGCAAGCGACTCTTCCAAGCCGATCGAGCACCCAGGCAGCACTCTTCTTGTCGCCAAGCCTTTGAAAGTCTGTCAAGCTTCGTTCGAAATAACGAGCGGCCAAATCGCTCTCGCCCATCTCGGCATATATTCTCCCCAAGCTCCCAGTCATCTGTGCAATGCCCTGGTCATCTCCCAGTTCTTCAAAGATCTTCAAGCTGCTGTAGCATTGTTCGATGGCTTTATCCCAATCCCCGCGACAGCGATACGCTGAGCCTAAGTTTCCCAGTACATGGGCCATTCCGCTGCTGTCTCCAATGGCTGCAAACCCTCTGGCCGCCTTTTGGTAGTAGACTATAGCTCTCGATAGATCTCCCTGGCGAGCATAGGTCTGTCCCAGGTTGTTTTGAAGCACTGGCTGTAGTTCTTGATCTGGGTTCTTGGAAAGAGCCTTGTTATACGACTTTAGGGCAAGGCCATAGAGCCCCGCCTTGCGGCAGATGTCACCCAGCCTCTTGATCTCATAAACATTCTGAAGGCTGTCTGCAAGTTTTTCGCATGTATCCTCCTCGATCCTTCCTTTTTTTGCGCTTTCCAGCAACTTGCCTACCTGATCTGGGCAGCACCCTTCGATTCCATCGGAATCAATTTTTTGGAGACCATCCCCACCTTTTGAAAATGACGCATAAATCTCCTGGAGAACAACTAATTGATCCATAGATTATAAGATAACTTATATCTTTATATAGTTTTTGAATAGGTCGAATTTTTGCACTTCTATGTTAGATTGATGCAATCGAATCAATGAGTGATGTTGGCAGGAAAAATAGCATAACATAATTAATATGATACGATATACATGTCCTCTGTGCGAGCCAACAATGGCTGAGATACAACTTAAGCAAGCCGAATAAATTGGTCGTGTACGCATATCGTTGAATTGGTATGCTGAATGCCATTAGCTACTTGATAGTCCATATATGATCAGCCAGTCCTTCTGCTAATTGCAGGTGTTCTTTGTGCCCACTTTTCCTGCCCTGATCAATTCTTTTGGCGAAGTTATTGATCGCGATGCACCCCGCCAGCCTCATCAGAGATTTATCGCTGGGAGATGCTCCAAACGGCCTGCTTTTGCGTTTTCGACTCCTCGTTTATCCGTTCGATGAGGTTGATAGTGAGTATCCGTTTCCAGTGGTCCTTAGGATAGGCCATCTAGTTCCAGAGGTCGAACCCGAACTTGTCAACGGTCTCGGCTGCCGTGGAATATCCTTGCGCCTCAAGCTCCTTAGCCAGATCCTGCAATTCCTGCTCATCATCCAAAGCTTCTTTGAGCTTCTCGACAATCTCCGGTCGGTCCTTCTTGAAAATGCTCTCCAGCACTGCCCTGAAGAAATGAACCTGGCAACGCTGCCAGGAAGCTCCGATGAATGATGCTTCAACGGCTTTTTGAATCCCTTTATACGCATCGGATATCACTATCTCGACGCCGTCCAGTCCCCTATCTTTAAGGCTTCGAAACAAAGTCGCCCAAAGACCGCCGCCTTCTGATTCTGCTATACTTGCGCCCAGGATCTCGCGAAGACCGTCTTGGCGTAATCCTAAAACTACCAGTAATGCTAGGTTTTTTGCATTGGACACCCTGCCTTGCTTTGAACCCAAAACTCCGCCCCGTGCAATAACCATTTTTATCGCTGAATCCTTCTGCCCGCGGATCGACAGAAGGTTATTCATACCAACAAATTCGTTCTACACTTAACTTTTTGTCCACTTGGGAGGGGTCCACTCCAAAAAGAGGGCCTCAGAGGACTCGTGGTCCTTATGGCATGATGGGATTGCACCCTGAGGTCAAGAGCCACCCACGAATGCTTGCCTGAAAGCTTGCAGTGAGCACCTCTGGGCCTTTTGTTGATAGGGACTGGGGCTTTCCAGGTCCACCTTCGACGAAACCAGGTCTACTGTTGTTGTAGAGGCTAAGTAGTTCAACAGATCAGGATCGA
>JAAZNX010000188.1 GCA_012798025.1 Methanothrix sp.
CTCGGGCAACTGCTACACCTTCGAGGGCTGTGGCATGCCCATCAAGCTGGTTTACGGAAACAATGACGGCGACCGCTTGGGCCTGTACCGCGACTTCGCTCGCGTAGGCGGTGAGTACCTGGGCGACTTCGGTGAGATCGAGGCAGACGGTCTGAAGATCGCAATGCTTCACGGGACCGAGGAGCCCCTCGTAAAGGCGGTTGTAGCCTCACAGCTCTACGATGTCGTGGTCCGTGGTCACAATCACCGCTGGGAAGTGACCAGGCATGGCAAAACGCTTCTCATAAATCCTGGTGAGATCTGGGGAAACTTCACCGGCCTGCGCAGCGCGGCCATCCTGGATACCTCCAGCCTGAATGTAGAAATGATAGAGCTTGGCAGGTTCAAGACCTTTCGGGAGATTCTGAACCAATGACGAGCGGAGAGCACATAGAGCAGCTTGGGATTTATCTCTTGGTGGAACGATCCGGTGATGAAATCGTGCGGATCTACTTCTCGGCTGTGAAGCCGGATGAGCCGTCGGATTTGGCCAGGAGCATTGTGGATTATCTGCTGGGGCATGCTCCTTGCCCTGACGTATTACTGAGCTTCTCTGGCATCACAGATTTTCAAAAGATGGTCTTCGCAGTCGTGCGAAAAATCCAGCGCGGTCGGACAATGACTTATGGAGATGTCGCTTTGCTGGCAGGCAAGCCAGGAGCAGCGCGCGCTGTGGGTCGTGCTATGGCCTCCAATCCCTTCGTCATCCTCGTGCCCTGTCACCGAGTGGTCTCGCGAGATGGTTTGGGTGGCTTTGCCTGGGGCCTTGAGCTCAAGGAGAGGCTTCTTGCTCTGGAGCGCGATCAGACGTGAGCCTGCAGGCGTGCTCGTATTCCAGACGACAGGGTTCGGGAAGCTTATCCTCAGATTTTGTCGGGGTGGTTTGTGGCCTGGCTGAGGTTTATTGTCAGCTCTCCGATATTCATGATGTAGTCCAACATACGCTCCAGGCTGCCAGCTATAACAAGCCTGACCAACATCTCCGATTTGTCTTTGGTTATCGATGATTTCGCAATACCCTGGGCGCGCCTCTGCATTTCGCTTATTTTGTCTATCAGCTCATTGGCTTTATCAGAGTTGGTCTGTAGCAGATTGGATATCGATTCATCTATCAGGGCGCAAAGCAGGGCCTCCATGCTGGAAAGCTCTTCTCTCATATCCTCAGGCAAGGTGTAGTTACACTGACTTGCAATCTCAGCAATTTTATGAGCATGGTCTGCGATTCTCTCAAGGTTTGATGCCGCATGCATGTAGTTGAAGGCAGTAATGGGATTCAAGGTCTCTTGTTTTACAGAACCGGATCGCAGGATCTCTGTGAACTGGCGGGATATCAAGAGGTATAGCCTGTCCACGTCGTTGTCCCTCAATATCACATCCATTGCCAGCTCTTCATTGTTGTTTAATAAAGAGGTCAGTGCGTCCTGGATCATCGATTTTACCACAGTCTTGATCCGCTTCAAAGCCCTCTCCGACTGAAGTTCCTCGGAGCTCAGAAGATCCTGAATGACTACCTTGTTTATGGTCTCTTCCAGGATCTCCGGCCCGATCAGTTTGTTCACTATCTGGTGCAGGTCCTTCTTCTGGGCCGATGACATATGACTGGATGTTACCTCTATGGTTCTGTATCCGCCCACGTAGCACCCTATGATGTCTCTGATCAAATGCTCTCCGGATTTATTCCCGATGTCCAGCTTCGCTCGCAGATCGCGTTCGGATCGATCGGTGGAGAGCGTCAGGGCCCCGTTATCGCCTTGATTTATGTAAACTATCGAACCGGCTTGCACGCCATTCTTCGTAGCCCAATTCTTTGGCAAAGAGACTATAAACGTGGATTTGCCGGTCCTCTGTACCTTTCTCGTCTCCATAAGCACCTTAATTGAGATGTTCCCTTCTCCCTTCGACCATATAGACTATGGCCTCGCAAATATTGCAGATGTGATCTCCAATCCGCTCCAGATGCCTGTTCACCATGAGGAGAGAGGTTCCTTCGTTTATCACCTCGGGCCTTTCGATTATTATCTTCAGTAGCTTATCCCTTGCTTTAACATATAGCCCATCTATCTCGTAGTCCCACTTTGTAACCTGCCTTGCCAGATCAGCATCGCCATTTGCCAGAGCCTCCATCGTTTGAGCTAACATCTTCCTATCTACCTCTGCCATGTTGGGTATATACTCCAGCTTCGTTATCTGGATCTTGTCCTTTGATTGGGCCGTCACTCTGGCCACGTCCACCGCCAGGTCGCTTATTCTCTCCAGGTCTATGGCTATCTTAAGAATTCCGATGACCCTCCTCAGGTCTTTTGCCATAGGCTGTTGCAGTGCCAAAAGCTCCATGCAAAGGTCCTCTATCCTCTGACTCTGATCGTCCACGCTCTGATCATTTTTGATGACCTCTTTGGCCAACTCAACATTCGATTCGCGCAAGGATGTTACTGATTTGTCTATTGCCAAGCTCGCCTGGTTTGCCAGGTCTCGTGTCTGATTCACGAGATCGTCCAGCTTCCTGTGGTACCTTTCTCTGTACGGGCTCATCTTCCATCCCCTCCATGAAACCCTTACCCGAATCTCCCTGTTATATAATCTTCAGTGCTCTTCATCTGTGGCATCTCAAAGATACGCTTCGTCTCACCCACTTCTATCAGCTCTCCCAGCAAGAAAAATGCGGTAAACGACGAAACCCTGGCAGCTTGCTGCATATTGTGTGTCACTATCACCTGGGTGTAGTTATCCTTAAGGGTCTCCATGAGGCTCTCTATCTTGCCGGTGGATATCGGGTCAAGAGCGCTGCATGGTTCGTCAAATAAGATCACATCTGGCCTCATGGCCAGGGTCCTGGCTATGCACAGCCTTTGCTGCTGACCGCCCGAAAGTCCTAACGCCGGATGGTCCAGCCTCTCACTCACCTCCTCCCATAGGGCAGCATCCTTCAGACTGCGCTCCACGATTTTATCGACATTTTTCATGCCATGTATCCGTGGACCGTAGGCAACATTGTCGTAGATGGACATGGGGAATGGGTTCGGCTTTTGAAAGACCATGCCTATTCTTTTTCGCAATTCAACGACGTCAACATTTTTTTCATAAATATTGTTATTGTCATAAAATACTTCCCCCTCGATCCTGATCTTATCCACCAGATCGTTCATCCTGTTCAAGCAGCGAATAAATGTGGATTTACCGCAGCCCGACGGGCCTATGAGTGCCGTTATCTTCTTATCAGGAATTTCCAGTGATATGTTCTTGAGAGCTTGTTTCTCCCCGTACCAGAGGTTCAAGTTTTTAGAGACTATCTTCGAGGTCACCACGAATCCCTTTCTTCAGGGCAGTGGTCGTGGAACTATATAGTTCTTCCTCTCTACTATATACGCGGATCTGTATTCAAATGGGAGGCGGCAGTCATGCGAATCTTTTATATAGAACTTCAAACTGGTATTAGGAAAAAAGTCGGGGAGGACTAAGGTTTGGCTGGTTTGAGTGGCGTACCAGTAATAATACTGAAAGAAGGAAGCAAGCGAGAGACGGGTAAGGATGCGCAGCGCAAGAACATCATGGCGGCCAAGGCGATAGCTGAGGCTGTCCGTACCACCCTTGGACCAAAGGGGATGGATAAAATGCTCATCGATAGCAGTGGAGATGCTACTGTTACCAACGACGGCGCCACCATCCTCAGAGAAATGGACATAGAACACCCTGTGGCAAAGATGGTAGTCGAGGTGGCCCGGGCCCAGGATGACGAGATTGGGGATGGCACTACCACTGCTGTGATAATCGCAGGCGAGTTGCTGAAAAAAGCAGAAGCTCTCCTTGATCAGGACGTTCATCCCACGGTCATAGTCTCAGGATATAAGCTGGCTCAGTCCAGGGCTCAAAGCGTGCTGAAGGATATGGCCATAGACGTCTCTGGCGACCAGACGATGCTTCTGAAGATAGCCCAAACAGCCATGCGAGGAAAGGGCATTGAGATCGCTATGGATAAGCTGGCCCAGATCTCCGTGGACGCTGCATTGGCAGTATCAGGCTCTCAAGGAAAGGATATCGATGAATTCGTCAAGGCCGTCAAGATCCCTGGTGGCAGGATCGAGGACTCGTTCATAAATTATGGAATCGTGATAGAAAAGGAGCGGACCAGCCTCGAGATGCCGAAAAAAGTTGAAAAAGCTCGGATCTTGCTGCTGGAAGGCACATTAGAGCTAAAGAAGCTGGACACAGATGCCAAGATCACCATAACCGAGGCCAAGAACCTCGCTTCTTTCAAGGAGGGCGAGGAGAACATCATCAAGAGCCAGGTCGATGCAATAGTTGCGGCGGGAGCCAATGTGGTCTTCTGCGAGAAGGGCATCGGCGTCACAGCGCAAAATTACCTATCCAGGAATGGAATTCTGGCGGCCCGCAGGGTCAAAAGAGAAGATCTCAAGATGCTGGCTTTAGCCACTGGCGCAAGGCTAGTGGGCGATGTGATGCAGGTCACGCCGCAGGACCTGGGATCTGCAGCCGTGGTGGAAGAGCGCAAGGTGGGCAAGGACAAGCACATGATATTCGTGGAGGGCTGTGAGAAGGCCAAGGCGGTTTCCATCATATTGCACGGCGTCTCGGAGCAGTTCCTGGATGAGATGGAGCGCGCCCTGGACGATGCGCTCAATGTGGTTTTGGATGTCATTCGCTCAGGGAAGATCGTTCCAGGCGGCGGTGCTCCTGAGATCAGAGTGGCTGAGAATCTGAGGCAGTACGCCTCTACCCTTCAAGGGAGGGAGCAACTGGCCATTCGTGCCTTTGCCGAAGCTGTTGAGGCCATTCCTCTGACTTTAGCAGAGAACGCAGGCTTCGATCCCGTGGACTCTCTTGCAGGCCTGCGTGCCATCCACGGTCAGGGCAAGATGAATTATGGCCTGAACATAAATACCGGCGAGCCCGCTGATATGCTGGTGCAGGGCATAGTAGAACCGCTGAAGGTAAAGATTCAGGCGATCAAATCCGCATCTGAAGCTGCTACCATGGTTCTTCGCGTGGACGATGTCATCTCTGCCAAGAGGGAAGAGATGATGAAGCCCAAGCCAGGCCAGAGCCCGCACGACTACACTATGCCTCAGATGCCAATGCCTCATTACTAAAAAACTGTCAGGATGCCCGGCAAAATCCAGCCGGACAGTCCTCCTTTCAAATCTCTAAATACCATCAATCGTCTGGGTGGAGCTTATGGCTGAAGATGCAGATGTGGTTTCAAAAGAAAATCAAAACGAGCCTTCAAAGGCAAAGTCCGAGCTCGAGGTGCTCAAAGAGCAGATCTTGCAAGCTCAGAGCCTGGCAGAAGAACGCCTCGAGTCTCTGAAGCGGTGCAGGGCGGATCTTGATAACTTGATGAAGAGATCGGCGCGTGAGAAGGAAGAGACTGTGAAATACGCTTCCGAGAAGCTCATCTGCAAGCTTCTCCCAGTGCTCGACAGCCTCGACCAGGCCGCAAAACACGATGAAGGGATCAAGGTGTTGTACCAGCAGCTTCTCGATATACTTAAAACCGAAGGGCTGGTTCCAATGGATGAGATCGGCAAGAAGTTTGATCCCTACAGACACGAAGCCTTATGCTCCATAAAATCGGAAAGCCTGGAGGAGGGTACAGTGGCGGAAGTGATTCAAAAGGGGTATCTCTTCAACTCTCACGTCATTCGTTTCTGTAAAGTGGCAGTGGCAAAGCGGTGATGATAAGTTTAAATATTTACGAAGTATTGATAACTTTCAATTTCAGGAGATGAGATCTTGTCTAAAATCATCGGCATTGACCTTGGAACCAGCAACTCGGCAGCAGCTGCCCTTATTGGTGGCAGGCCCGCTATCATTCCTAGTGCTGAAGGAACAAGCCTTGGCGGAAAGGCCTTTCCATCATACGTGGCTTATACCAAGGAAGGGCAGGTTCTGGTAGGCGAGCCTGCCAAGAGGCAGTCGGTCACCAACCCGGAAGGAACCATCACAGGCATCAAGAGAAAGATGGGCACCGACTACAAAGTCAAAGTCTACGGAAAGGAATATACTCCTGAGGAGGTATCCGCCCAGATTCTGCGCAAGATCAAGACGGATGCAGAGACTTATCTGGCCGACACAGTGGATAAGGCTGTGATAACCGTCCCCGCTTACTTCAACGACAACCAGAGGCAAGCGACGAAGGATGCAGGTACAATTGCAGGACTTGAGGTTGTGAGGATCATCAATGAGCCTACTGCTGCAGCTCTTGCCTTTGGGCTGGACAAGGCAGGCGAGCACAAGATAATGGTCTTTGACCTTGGCGGCGGCACACTGGATGTCACCATCATGGAGATCGGTGAGGGCGTCTTTGAGGTGCGCTCGACGTCTGGGGACACACAGCTTGGCGGCAGGGACATGGACGAGAGGCTTATGGATTACGTCCTGGAGAAGTTCAAGCAGGAGTCAGGAGTCGATCTGCGTCGGGATTCCATGGCCATGCAGCGACTGAGGGAGGCCGTAGAGGTGGCCAAGATCGAGCTCTCATCAGTTTTGCAGACAAACCTCAACCTTCCTTACATCACAGCAGACGCCAGTGGTCCCAAGCACCTGAGCATGACCCTGACGCGGGCCAAATTGGAGGAGCTTATTCACGATGTTCTGGAGCGCTGCCGCGGCCCCATGATCCAGGCTCTGAAAGACTCAAAGCTTGAGAAATCCGACATAGGCAAGATCATCCTCGTTGGTGGGCCGACGAGGATGCCTGCAGTACAGGAGTTCGTGAAGAGCTTCATGGGCAAGGACATCGAGCGCGGCGTGGACCCAATGGAGTGCGTGGCCATGGGCGCTGCCATTCAGGCCGGAGTCCTAGGTGGAGAAGTCAAAGACCTGCTCTTGCTGGACGTCACGCCTCTGTCCCTTGGCATTGAGACCCTGGGAGGTGTTACGACGAGATTGATCGAGAGGAATACTACAATTCCCACTCGCAAGAGCCAGGTCTTTACCACTGCTGCAGACAACCAGACCAGCGTAGAGATCAACGTCCTGCAGGGCGAGAGGCCCATGGCCAAAGATAACGTATCCCTTGGAAGGTTCACTTTGGTTGGCATTCCGCCTGCTCCACGCGGCATTCCTCAGATCGAGGTCACCTTCGATATCGATGCAAACGGCATCATCCATGTATCAGCCAAGGATCTGGCCACAAAGAAGGAGCAGAGGATCACCATCACAGCTCCGCACAAGCTCAGCCAGGAAGAGATCAACGCCAAGATCAAGGATGCTGAACGCTTCGCAGCTGAAGATCAGAAGAGGAAAGAGGAGATCGAGGTCAAGAACGCAGCAGACTCGCTGATCTACGCCTCGGAGAAGATGCTAAAAGAGGCAGGCGATGTGGCCACAAAGGACCAGAAGGAGAAGATCGAGAAGGCCATTGCCGATCTGAAGAACGCCCAGGCAGGCGGCGAGATCTC
>JAAZNX010000003.1 GCA_012798025.1 Methanothrix sp.
TAAAAATTTAATTAACATAAATAAACTATTTATATCATAACGTACCTCATTTAACCCAAGGGGACAAAAAAGGGAGAAGATAACAATGAAGGAATCTTTCGTAATGAGATTTGATGAGAAGGATATCGAAGTCGTTGAGACGCTGAAGAGCCTGGGAGTTCCAAGAAAAGTCTCCAACATGATTGCATATCTCGCCAATGGCACAGAGGCCACCTCCCGCGAGATCGAGAGGGGTTCCGACCTCCGTCAGCCAGAGGTGAGCATCGCCCTGCGAACGCTGCGAAAGAACAATTGGATCGAGGAGAAGATGGGCAGAAGCGATGGTACTGGCAGGCCTATGAAGATCTATCGTCTCAAGGCGTCCATCGAGGAGATTCTCCGTCACTATGAGCAGGAGAAGCTCAACGAGGCGAACCGGGCCATGGCGTCCATTCAAAAATTGAAGAGCCTACTCGCTGAGACAGGGTCTAGCTGAGAACGTAATTGTGATTCAATTTTTTACATTTATTTTAAGTTTTATTGCTTTTCAAGAGTCAAAAGCCGCTTGTATCATCGGTGATTTTAATATAGATCTATTCATCCGTATCAACTACCCAAAAAACGTTTTCACGATGAGGATATATAGAAGGAAAGCGTACGATTAATTCGAGATGAAATATGGATGAGATCGAATCAAATCCTAGAAGTGACCTAAAGCTTGGTTGAAAAGAACAATTCATCAGATCGGTCTTCAATAATGAAGAATGTAAGTGTCGATCTGTTCAAGTTGTATGATTTAATAGAGCATCACATTGGGGTAGTGATTCATTGACGGTTATCGATGAAGTGATTCATAGGGCATATCTCAACAAGCTCGTGGGAGAAGAGGGTTTGCGAATAGTAGAATGCATACCAGGCGAAGAGATCACTGATGAGCGGCTGGCTGAACTTACGGGTATCAGCTTGAACACAGTGAGGCGTACACTGTATCTTCTTTACGAGCACAGGCTGGCCATATATCGGCGTAAACGAGATCCGGACTCTGGGTGGCTTACATATCTCTGGCAGCTTTGCCCCGAGAATTTCGACAAGGCTCTGGAGTCTGAGGCGAAGAGGTTGCTGCGAAAACTGGATGAGCGGCTGGCCTATGAGAAGGAAAATATATTCTATGCATGTACAGAGGGTTGTGCCAGGTTCGTCTTCGACGAGGCAAGCGAGGCAAATTTTGTCTGTCCCTTCTGCCAGGGCAGTCTGGAATACATGGAGAATGCAAAGGTCGTCGAGGCCATAGAAAAACAGATAGAAGAGCTCAAAGCCTGTCTGTGAGCAAATCCAAGCTTTACAAGTTCTCCAGGTTGTTGTTCAGGATCGCAGTCCACCACCAGCGAGCCATATCCACCAGGTCGCGGCTGAACATTCCTGAGAGCCTGTACTCTCCTCCTTTGTTGGAGATCAGGCCTGCGCCAAGCAATTTGTTTCTCATAGCGTAAAAGGCTGAACGGCTGATCTCCAGCTCATCCAACAGCTGCTTCCATTCTCGTGTCTTCAGAGGATCTCCGCTTCTCTGCCGCTCCTCCACAATAGACAGAAATTTGCGGCCTCGCATAGCGGTTGCCTCCTCTTGAAAAAGTCGAAGCATGAGCTCATGGTATGGATCACGAGAGCGACTGATAGCAAACTCGGATTTGGAACGAACCTTGAGAGTTGTGGCCGTCCTTGGAGCTTTTTTAACATTTGTCATAAGGCGGTCAGCACCGCCCTGGCTATATCTGCATACTCATCTCTTAAGACATAGGTCGTGGGTGCGCGATACGATCTCTTGTTAACATGCAATATTCCCAGGCGTGAACAGATATAGCCTATCATTGAGGCCACCGTCTTCCTGGAGACATTAAACCTCACTTTAACGCTCTCATGAAGGGAGGCTACTGTGAATTCGCGAGCCTCCACCATCGCCTCTAAAACAAATCGCCTCAGACCATCCGTGTCCAGATTAAGGAACCTAACCATCCGGCTCAGTATCTCGGACCGTTGTGGTTTCATCACACCCCTCCGGGACTACCCCATTTATATTTGCTAATAGTTTGGTAATATGTATAATATAAACTTTACTATATGATTCGTTGCCAACCCATTGATATGCTTGAACAGCGTCCTAACCACACGAAGGTAGTAGTAATCAGATGGGCCACTGCCGAATGGACGGACATACAGCACCGTTCGCGCCGCCTAGATCAAATATATCTACAATCATGTTGATCTTCATTCAACCGTTGACCTTCAGGCTCGCCTGTGATAAAGGGACATTTATGTCTTTGGATTGGAAAGAGTTGGCAGAACGCCTATATGCTCAAGGGGATTTCGAGGGAGCGCTGTCAGCCTGGCTTGTGGCAGAGGAGACAGTGTCTCTGGATGCTGTGCAGTGGCACAAACGAGGCATTGCTCTTCGAAGGCTTGAGCGATATAAAGAGGCTGTGCAGGCCTTTGATCGGTCCCTCGAGCTTGACCCGAAGAATGCAGACGCCTGGAGGAATCGTGCCATGGCCCTAAACCAATTGAATATGAATGTTGAAGCAGTTTCGTCCTGTGAAAAGGCCATAGCCATCGATCCCTCCAGCTCCAGGACATGGATTGTGAGGGGCTTTGCACTGCACTGTTTAGGCCAGTATGAGGCAGCTGTAGAGAGCTATGCCAGGGCCATTGAACTAAATCCATTGGGCGCTGATGGACGAAGGGCATGGAATAATAGAGGTGCAGCACTGGATAACTTGCAGAGGCACGAGGAAGCCATCGAGAGCTATGAGGAAGCGATCATGATAGATCCTTTCGATATTTATGCCTGGAATAACAGAGGAGTGGCTCTGGCGACCTTGGGGAGATATGAAGATGCTGCCCGAAGCTTCCAGAAGGCAATACAGATCGAACCGTCTTATGCAACAGCTTGGAAGAACCTTGGGCTAGCCCTAAGGTCTCAGCGCCGCGAAGCTGAGGCCGATGAGGCCATCCAGAGGGCCAAAGATCTGGGATTGGATTGAAATCGTAAATAAATTGTGAAGCAAGAAGCCCTCAGGTGGTAACATGACGGATGCAGGCTTCCTGCCCAAGTAGTGCCCACAGCAAGGGCAGATCAGCCTTATGCTCCTTCGACATATCAATTTTATTGAGAGCAATTGTGAAAAGGTCATACGGAATACGATTTTGGATGATCGATCCGTAATGTCATTTACCTATTTCTAAAGATAAAAAATATTTATATTCAGAAAACATATGATAAATCGAAATGTCGGATGGCTGCAGGGTGGGATAGGTGAGGTTTGACACAGCAATTCGAGAGACTGACCCTAGACTGAAGCTGGAATGGGATGGGTTTTATGACAGAGAAGGGCGAAGGATGTGTTTTCGTGGAGTGAACATCGCTGTAAATGCGAAATTTCCTCCCTTCGTGCCATTTCAAGAATCCTGCTGGTGGGACCTGCTGGCATCCTGGGGGGGGCTGTGGTTCTACCCCAGCTATGAAGGACAGCATCACATCTTGCTAAAACCCGTCTCGAGATGAGTTGCATTAGGTCTCATTTCATCAACATGCAATCCTAATTGCCATATTGCGTCCTCATCTTCTCTGCATATTGGCTTAAGCTCTCCACGTCCTTTATCTCCTTCCGGACAAGCTTCGCTATCCGGCTGCGAATCTCAATGTCGGGTTTGAGGCCTGCTGCGCGCAGATGCATCTCGATGTTCCTGGCCATCTCATCTCCCTTCTCATCCCAGTCGGTGAGCAGTATGATCTTTGGAAAGCTTCTGGCAGCATCCTCAGCCAGGTCCAGAGCGGATCGACGTGAAGCCATGATCACAGGTCCTGGCAAGCCTAGAGCGCGCAGCGATAGCTCATCGCGTCTTCCCTCAACGATGATCGCTGCGCCTTCACAAGAGGCTTCATGGAGAGAGGCGATCAGCTCCTCGAGCGCTTCCAGGTCGTATGTCCCCTTCTGTCGGACATCGTGCTCTGCTTTTTGGCAAATCATCGAATGCTCAGCTCGTTTTTTAGTCTCTGACTTAGAATAATGATCGCGTTCTTTGCGTCTACTCCTCTGACGAGCAGAACCTTTCTTGAACTCTTATGTCCGCTCAAGACTTCCACATCTGAGCTTGAAACTCCAAGGGCAAAAGCCAACTCCTCGACCAGTTGGTGGTTGGCCTTTCCCCTCATTGGCTCCTCAGTCATCCGGGCCTCCAGGGCTTTCCTCCAGGGATTGAATCCAGACGGCACGACCAGTCTGGATGAGCCTGGAACGACCTCAAAGCGGATCGTGCATCCCTTTGGATGGGGCTCCACGGCCTCATCAAGGTTCATGATCTATAGAAGGGCGCCTTGGGAGTTTAAACCTTATCTACAAAAGGTTAAAATAGCGCAAGCGACGAAAGGAACGAGGTTCGATGAGGATAAAGCAAGTCGTCGTCCTGGCCAATCCAGCAAAAGGGCAAAGTTTTATTCCATCTGGCTTGGAGCAGCTTGGCCTGCAAATATGCGACAGATTTCCTTCGGATGGCAGCGGATTGGACCTCCTTTTGCTATGCGATGCGGGCTTTGAGGAAACGCCATCAGGCTCAGCGCTCATACGTCAGGCCTTGAGCTGTGGATGCCCGATAGTTCTTGATCCACAGAGGTGCTCATCTGTAATTGAAGAGATAAAGCAGACGGGCTGCTTGTGCGAGGAGACAAGAAATGATCTGGCGGCTCAAGCCCTTTACAAATGCTTGCAGAGCGATGCACGGCTGCTTGCCGCTCTTCAGAGCAATAAAGCCGAAATGCCTCGCTACGTGGTGGCGGCTTTTGAAAAGGTGCAGGATCTGCGTTACGGTGAGAACTGGCATCAAAAAGCAGCGCTTTACAGGAAAAAGGATGGTTTGGGACTGCACAGGGCAAAGAAGCTCAACGGCAGAGAGATGTCCTACAACAACATGGTAGATGCTGAGACGGTGCTGGAGATGCTCATCGACCTGTCGCATTACGACGGCGTCAGGGTCGAGAAGCCCATCTCTGTAATAGTGAAGCATGCCAATCCATGTGGTGTGGCCTACGGGAGCACGCTGCAAGAGGCGTATCGCCTCTCATTTGCCACTGATCCCAAGTCCGCTTTTGGAGGCGTCATTGGCTTCAACCATCCGGTGGATGAAAATACCGCTCGCGCCATAGGCGACAGCTTTGTGGAGGTGCTGCTGGCGCCAGGTTTCGATCCAGAGGCTTTGAAGCTGCTCACGGCAAAGAAGCCCAATCGCAGGATTCTGGATATTGGAGATCTGCTGCAGAGAAAAGAGGAGCTATACCGTGGCCACTATTTGCGAAGCATCTTTGGCGGCATGATGTTGCAGGACTACGACACTGGCGACATTTCGCAGTGGAAGGTCGTCACAAAGCGTTCTCCGACAGATTATGAGACCAGGGCTTTGAGATTTGCATGGAAGGTCGCAAAGTATGTGAAATCCAATGCATTGGTCTATACCAGCGAATGCCAGACCGTCGGCATCGGATCTGGCCAGGTGAGCCGCGTGGACTCTGCTCGTTTTGGTGCAGAGAAGGCAGAAGAGCACGGCCTATGCACTATAGGCACCGTGGCCGCTACAGATTCGTTCTTCCCCTTCCGCGATGGACTGGATGAAGCATTTAAGGCTGGGGCTACCGCCGTAATTCATCCTGGTGGATCCATCCGGGATGCTGAGGTGATTGATGCAGCAGATGAGCACGGCATGGCCATGGTCTTCACCGGCATGCGCCACTTCCGTCATTGAATTGCGTCCAATAATATTTGTAGCACTGATAGCTTTGGCTGTCCTCACATGCGCCCAGGCAAGTACCATACAGTCAGGCCAGGACATTCAGGCGACCATCAACACCGCAAAGGCAGGTGACATCATTTTGGTAGGGCCTGGAGAGTACAACGCCTTCGAGGTGGATAGGGCTCTGACCATCGTGGGGCAAGAAGGATCGGTACTACACGGAGCAATTCAGAAGCCTGCCATCCTGGTCTCATCTGAAGGCGTCAATATCTCAGGCTTCAAGATCATTGGCGTGGGCAAGGACTCTACAGCCAAGTTCAATTACTACATGGCCAATCCTGCCTCAGCCGCAGGCCAGCGACTTGACCAGCCCAATGCAGCCATAATCATCGGTGCGAGCGATGTAATTCTTGAAAATATAAGCATCTTTGGCGCCCAGGTGGGCGTGAAGGCCGAGAACGTTGGAAATCTGACCATCCAGAATACTACTCTGGAAAGTTGCGAATCGGGCGCATCTCTTCTGCAATGCAGCTCCAGCAAAGTGGAGGGCTGTAGCTTCTCCAACTGCAAAAAGTACGGCCTGAACGTAGAAGAGTGTAGAGACATAAAATTTAAAGCTAACCGCATTGTTAATACCTCTGGCAGTGGCGCTCTCTTCAAGGAATCAGAGGAATGCGACATTCAAGATAATGTCTTTTCCAAAAATACCTTTGGGCTCTCCCTCTGGAGATCCTCCTTCAGCCAGGTTGCAAGGAACAGAGCAGATCACAATTACTACGGGATTCTGATAACAGACAGTTCGAACAACAATACCATAACAGATAACCTGGCCGAAGATAACAGCAGAGGTGAGATCATAGCTGGCTTTGGCATCGGCATCAGCCTGGAGGAGAACAGCAGTTATAATGTCGTGACCAGAAATACGGCAAAGGGCAACTTCAATGGTCTGGAGGTGTCCAGAGGCTGCAAGTTCAATGCAGTTTATGGAAACGACGTATCGGGCAATAGCCATGGAATAAGGCTCAATGAGAACAGGAACAACCTCATCTTCGGCAACAACTTTTATGACAACAACATCAACGCCTATGAAAACGCTAGCCAAAATATCTGGAACACCACCATAGGAAACTATTACGACGATTATCACGGCAAAGACGAGAATGGAGACGGCGTCGGAGACCAGCCGTATGCTCTGCGCGGCCAGGACTCAAAGTCCTCTGACCATCGTCCAATGATCGCTTTTTTCCGCAATGTCAGCGTTGATCATGCTAATTTAAAAGATGATGTCAAAAAATACGCTACATACGGAATGGCGGACGATGAGGTGCCCGCTTACCAAGTAAAAGGCGGCACCATCGTAATAGCCTCAAAAATCCCCACATCACCGCCAAAATGGTCGGATTCCAAGCCGCTCGATGTGACTACACCACCGTTTTATAAATAATTCAGGTCCCAATTTTTATGGGCTCGACTGCCGATCGGAGCGTGGCTATGGCCGATAGCGCTGCCAGATAGCTCGTCCTGGGATTTTGAGGCGAGGGCACATTCTCCACGCGGGTTGAGATCTTTCCAAAGTCTCCCTCTGCTACGATCTCGTGCTGGTTCACATGAATGTGAGGATCTGCGATTATCTTCACCCTCACATCGCCCTCGCGAGCGGCAAGGCAAAGGGTTGCAGCCACATTCACATTTGCCGGGAAGGCCTTGACGGCCTCCGCTGCCGCCCCCTCAAAGACGACAGTGGGTGCTGTCAATGCCTTGAGATCTATCTTCTTTTCCAGGATGTATGGAGCTCCTTCCAGTCCTTCTGGGTTTTTGGTGGTAGTGAGCGTGACCTTTCGGATTTTCCCAATGCTGGCAGACTTGAGGCCGTCAAGTCCTGAAATAGCGCCAGACGGAATGTAGACCCTTGAACCATGATCTCTGGCCAGCTTTTTGACTTCTCTGTAGAACTCCGCGTCCGCCAAAGCTCCCACGCTCATGATCATCAAGCTCTTGCCGTTTTTCAGCGCGACCCTGGCAATGGCTGGCACTGCTCTCTGGGATGCGGCCTCTACCACAAAGTCGGAGAGGGCTACCAGCTCATCCAGCTTAGCTTTGATTGGTTTTTTTTTCAGGCTGTCGATGAGAGCGACTGCAGTTGCGGGATTGTGATCGCAAACGGCTACGAGATCAGCATCTATGTCACCGCGGTCAATTGCTTTTGCGATCTCAGTCCCGATGGCACCGCACCCAACAAGCCCTATCTTGAGAGGCATCGGAGGCTATAAATCAATTGGACATCAAAATCCTTGCGGTATGCAAAGGTCAGAACTAGAGCGGTTTATAAGCGAGGACCTGGGCGCATGGGACGACTCCAGTGCCATAATTCCTGAGATAAATGCAAAGGCCGTCATCATTTCCAAAGAGGATTGCATTATCTCTGGGCTCGCCGAGGCGTGTGAGGTCTTTGGGTACTTCGGGCTTGTGGCTGAGCCTCTCTTCGACGAGGGCGAGTTCGTGCCTTCTGGATGTGAGGTTCTCCATGTGCGCGGCAATGCCCGTAAGATTCTGCAATCCGAGAGGCTGGCTCTGAACTTCCTGGCAAGGATGAGCGGCATTTCCACCCTTACGCGGGAATGCGTCCTTTGTGCGCGCGCCGCGAATAGCAACATACGGGTCGCTTGTACCCGCAAGACCACCCCCGGGTTCAGATTGTACGAGAAGAAGGCAGTTTTCCTGGGGGGTGGCGACACCCACAGGTTCAACCTCTCAGATGCTGTGCTCATCAAAGACAACCACATCAAGCTCATTGGATTGAAGGAATGCCTATCTACTGCCAGATTGCAGGCCAGCTTTACCAAGAAGATCGAGGTAGAGGTGGAGAGCCTTGAAGATATGCTGGTGGCTGCAGAAAATGGCGCGGATATAATCATGTTCGACAACATGCCTCCTGAGCATGTAGCAATGGGAATCGAGCAGCTTTTGCAAAGAGGGCTTCGGAGCCGCGTGCTTCTGGAAGCATCAGGGGGCATAACCCTCTCGAATATCGGGGACTATGCTGCCACAGGTGTTGATGTGGTCTCTTTGGGCGCTCTGACCAGGAACGCTAGGTGGATAGATTTTAGCCTAGAAATAGAGAAAGGGACGATTTGAAAATCCAATTAAATGCTTGATATGTCTACGATGCAGAAATATAGGGGTCCTGTATGAGGCAGTTGATCTATCTGGCAGTCGCTTTGCTGCTGATCGTTACAATAGCATATGCCAAAGATGACGAAGACCAAGTGACCTATAGCGACTTCACCCTTAATATAGGCGATCGCATCGACATCGGGGACTACAGGGCGGAGCTAATAGAGATTCAGTCGGTAAAAGACGGCATAGCCGTAATGCGAATCTCCAAGGTTAATGGCGCGCTTGATGAGCAGAGAGCGTTTTTACAAAACAGTGCAAATAATTTCCAGGGCGGATCAGACAGCGGTGGCATTACAATAACTGTTACGGACATATTCGATGATCAGTCTGCCAAGGTTCGAGTGGAATACAAAGAGAGCCTTGGAACAGCCAAGAAGCGCACCTCGGAACGGCCAGCTGCCATGTTGAATGTACCAATTCTTTCAGTGCAAAAGAGCTTCGACAAGAACCACATAAGCGTCGGCGATGAGGTCAAAGTTACAATCACCGTCAAGAACATAGGCACTGGGCGGGCTCAGGACATAAAGGCCGAAGACCTGCCGCCTCTGCCGGAGTTCTCTTATGTAGTCGGCTATCCGCCCAAGATCAAAGATGCTCTAGATCCTGGAGAGTCAGATTCTGCTGTGTACGTGATGAATGCAGTCAAGGAAGGTTCCATTCGAGTTCCTGCCATCCAAGTAAGCTATACCGACTCGAAGAAGAATGTGAAGTCGAACAACTCCGAACCATTTAATATCTTGATCAATCCGAAGAGCAAAGCAAATCTGATATTGACGCTGAGACCATCCGGGCCTATAACCGTTGACGGCAAAGGCATGCTGAACGTCAGCCTATCCAACCAAGGAGAAGCTTCTGCCACCAAGGTGAAAGTTGAAGGAGATATCAAGCCCTCGGATGGATTGGTTGCAACGGGTTTGGATAAGAGCTTCTTCGAGATCTTGCCGGGAATGAAGGAGAATTACTCCATAGAGCTATCAGGCAAAAAGCCGGGAAACTACACTGTCACCCTCAGGTCCAGCTTCTTTGGAGGAGATGGGGCAATGATTCAGGAGGGCAGAACTGAGGTTGTCGTCCTGGACCGAGAGTATAAATATCTATATCTCCTACTAATCATACCAGTCATAATTATAGTAGCATGGATGTATAAGAGATACAGAGAGTATAAATATTGAGGGAGTGAATTGCCCTTGATAGGTATAGCTTCGTCAATTACTTCACAATTCACAGGAAAAAACCAACCCAAATGGATCTGATATCATGCTCAACGTACTAATGCTTGGTGTAGGCCAGTGCGGTAATCGAATACTGGACGCAATTAATAAGGAGGCTTTTGGGGGTGGTGGTGCCTCAAAGCTTGCGAAGTATTATTTACGGCCAAAATTTCCTAGCCGGGTGGAGACTTTAGCTATAAACACAGCTATAAATGATCTGAAGGAGCTGAAGTTCACCACTGCCAAGGACAGATTACATGTCCCGAATTTGCATGGTGTGGGAGCCAACAGAAATGTGGGCAAGCAGGCTTTCATGGATAACCGCGATGTGATAATGGGCGAGATTGAGAAGCGGGGCGACTTTGATGTCGCATTCGTCATCACCTCTACCTCCGGTGGGACGGGCTCTTCTTTCTCCCCCCTGCTGATCAACGAACTGAAAAGACAGTACAGAAACATAACCGTCATTACCATAGCCGTCCTGCCATTCAGGGAAGAGGGATCCATCTACCTTCAAAATGCAGCCTTCAGCATGAGGGAACTGATGGATGTTGAGGCTGAAGGCATAATTCTGGCTGACAATCAGTATATGAAACGGTTCAGCGGAGATATAGCCTCGGCTTACGACAAAATCAATAGCATGATAGCACAGCGCTTGCTTTTCTTAATCGAGTCTCTGGACAGCGAGATGCTCTCTGTGACGGACCTTGGAGACTTCAAGACGGTCATGAACGGAGGCCTGCGCATTGGCACTCTGGGGTTCTACAAGGCAGATCGCAAAAATCCGTCCGTAAAGGATGCGATAGAGAACAGTCTCAAACCAGGAAACCTTCTCTATCCGGCCAATGTGACAGATGATGCCGCCAGAGCAATGATCATAGTTCAGGGATCCCGGGAGCATCTGGATGTGGACGAGATCACCAAAGAGATGGAGAAGCTCTCTAGTTGCGCAGGGCATGTGTTCAAAGGCATTGTCGTCAAGAAAGGGCATCCCAAAGTACTGTCGATCTTTACCTTGGCCAGCGCGCCTGAGCTTGAGGCTATATATGCTCAGGCGGCAAGGGCCATGCAAGACGAGAAGGAGAAGAGGGTCAGGGCCAGGAAACAGTTGGACGACGCCTTTGCTCACATAGAAGATTTGGAAGAAATTTACTAAATTCTGGTCTTTAGATGCTGAACTTGCGGTACATCATAGCGTAGAGCTGGCTTTGTTCCAGCATCTTTGCTACTTCGGATCGCTCCGAAGGGCTGAGGGGATGCGCCATTGCAGGTGGCAGAGGCTTGCCGTCTCGAGCATAGATGGCGCCGCCAAGCATTCCAGCGCAGGCAAAGCAGCCGGCGCTTCCCTCCACGAAGATCTCGCCCCCTCTCATCTCTGCGCCCGTAAAGTCTCCGGTGCTTCCTCTCACAATCATTCTGCCTCCTCGCATTAGGACGCCTGTGTTGCGTTCAGTGTCCCCCGAGACTTCGATCAAGCCGGATCGCATGAGAATGCCAGTGCTCATTCCAGCATTCCCACGCAAGTAGGTTGCCTTCTCTGTACAATTTCTTGCGCAAATGGTATCTCGCAGCAGGCCATCGTTTATGACCAAGCCGTTTTGGTCCAAAAGATTGGGCTCCAGGACGGGAGTGGATTTCTCCAGAGCCTCGGTTATTGATACGAACTTTCTGTATCCCGTCAGATCGCACTCTACTTCGATCACATTTCCCATAGGCAGATCGATCCTGCCTGAGACGTAGATTGCTCCGCGCAGCATACTTATGCCCATACGGCTGCCGACGTCTCCATCTACCATCACATTGCCAGTGGATTCAATTGGCCCGCCCTTACCTCCCAGTCGCATCAGATCCACGCCCATGCTGGAACCAAGACGGCTTCCAGCGTCACCGAATATCCTTACAGTCTCACCTCTTCGCAAGGCCTCAACTAGCTTGCGAAAACTGAGATTGCAAACTGTCTGGTCTGGATTCAACCTCGAGCCCTGATGCTGCCAGTAAAAATCGAATGTGAAGTCGCAAAGGCAATTCTCTTTCGAAGCTTTTATCTCAGGCACAGAAGATCACTTGGCAGGAGCGGTAGGGCTTTCGCCAGCAATGCGCTTGGACACATTGACGCCCACTAATGTGATCAAGATAGCCACGATTGCAGATATGGCCAGGTACTGGATGGACTCCACCATACCTATGCCGAACTTCAGATCGGCGTTGCTCGCCAGGATGAAGCCGCTGGCAGACCATATGATCAAGCCCGTGGCCAGCAGAAAGAATAGGTATGAGAATGTGCGGGCATCTCTTATTCCCTCCAAATACATATCCATGATCTTTCCGAGGTTGATGCAAAGGGCGGCAACTATGTACCACCAGATGCTTTCGTGCAAATAGATCATCCCGAGCATGAAGTATCCGGGAAACATGGGCTCGTGATAATATTGCCAGAAGTAAGCTACTCCGCGAACAGTGGCGATCACAACAAGCATGGCCGCCAGAATGTAGGTGATAAAAGCGATCTTCCCTGCATAAAGGGAATTGCGGAGGGTTTGTTTTGCCTCTTCCATGGAGTCGTCGAGGCCCAAGCCGCGAAAGAGCAGGTAAAGGCCCACAGCACCAGTGATCGCCACCACCGCGCCGCTGGGATATCCCAGGAGGCTGAAGATGGCAAACATGAGCAATGCTAAGGCAGGCGGAATGAATACAGTGTGGCTGATCTTGGGATCTGTGAAGACCTGCTTGAGCAGGTAGTAGGTGCTCTCCAGATTGGGGCTTTGCTTGACAAGCACACGACGGACCCCATTCACCTTGATGCGGGACTGGATTATGGGAAGGATTGCCTCGTCCTCAGCTCCGTCAGAGACAACGAGCACGCCTGCCGGTTTGAAGCGCAAAATCAGCGCCTCGAGCTGTTCTGCGAGCTTGTCGTCCGATATTAGTCCGACCTTCAAATCTCCTGCCAGAGATGCGATCTCGGCCTCCTTACCGGAGGCTACCAGCTCATCCAGAACTTTTATGCCGCCAAAGATGGTATTGACGTCCGAGTCCTCTGGGTCGGCCATAGCCAGCTTGATGGCAGCGTTGATGTTGCCCTCCCGACCGACGATCGGACTTTCGACCCCCGCCTTTCTGCCCAGATCGTTATCCCGGTCAATGCAGAGCACAAGGACATCCATGGGTTACTATTTGAGAAGATCGTACTTAAATGATTCTGTAGGCAGTGATCGCGACCAGGTCAAAAATAGCAAGACACTATCAGTAAAATATTTAAGTTAGCACCGTATGATAACTCACTATGAAGAGAAAGATACTGTCTTCTATAATTTTATTGCTGATTTTAATGTCCTTCGCGAGCGCCCTGACCTACAGTCGAGCAGGGATCCAAGGGTATGTGGACGCTTACAACAGCAAGGCAGAAATGGCCCCAGACGTCCTGAGGGGATTGATAGGCAATGAAACTGTCAACGTCGAGGTAACAGGGAACGATGGCAGCGTATTTCATGTAGGATTCGAAATGGTCAATGCCAGAATAAACAGGATAGTAGATGGTGGGCTCAAAGATCCAAGCATAGTCGTTGTTACAACCCAGAGTGCAATTTCCAACGTTATACACTCCACCGATCCCGTCGCGGCCTTCCAAAAGGAGAGGAATGCTGGCCAGGTCAAAATCCAGGGAAATAACCTTTTGACGAAGGCCAAGCTTGAGGCCTTGCTATCGAGCACAAGCGTTCTTCAGTTCTTCGCCAAAGTCTTCTTCGGCTAGCGGGCCATATCTATATTTTCTTTTATTATCTTCAGAGCGCAGAAGTCTCCACACATCGTGCAGACCCTTCCGTCCGAAGGCGCCCTTTCTGCGCGGACATGCCGGGCTGTCTCCGGGTCAAGAGCCAGCTGGAACTGCCGCTCCCAGAGCATATCCCTCCTGGCCCTTGCCATGGCCAGATCTCGGTCTCGATCATGGTTTTTGATTGTGTCCCCAATGTGCGCGGCGATGCGCGCGGTGATGACGCCCTTTCTAACATCCTCCGCATTGGGAAGCGCCAGATGCTCCGCCGGCGTAACATAACAGATGAAGTCTGCCCCGTAGGCACTGGAGAGGCTTGCACCCACCGCTGCCACAAGGTGATCGTGGCCGGGAGCGATATCAGTCACCAGGGGACCAAGCATGTAGAAGGGTCGCTCGCAGGTCATGCGCTTCATGACCTTGACGTTGGCCTCGATCTCGTCTATCGGGATGTGACCCGGTCCCTCGACTATGGTCTGAACGCCAGCTGCCTGGGCTCTATCGGCCAGCTCGGCGTTTATTATAAGCTCCTGGATCTGTGCTCTATCGGTGGAGTCGTGAATCGCTCCGGCCCGCAGGCCATTGCCAAGACTTAGGGTGACCTCATGCTCTTTTAAGATCTCCAGGAGGTAGTCGAAATCCTTGTAGAGGGGGTTCTCCTTTTCGTTATGAAGCATCCAGCCGATCATAAAGGCACCGCCCCGGCTGCAGATGCCCCCGAAGCGCCCGCCTTGGCCTTTCAGCCGCTCAACACAGATGCTGTTTATGCCGGTATGAATGGCCATGAAGTTCGTACCTAGCCTTGCCTGCTCCTCAGTGACCCGAAAGAGGTCGTCTTCAGGCATATTTACACCAGCGCCGTATTTCCTTATTGCCTCGATGAAGGCCTGGTAGAGAGGAACGCTGCCGACGCTTAAAGTGGTAGCCTCAATCACGCGCTTCCTGATCTCCCGGAAGTCTCCGCCCGTGGAGAGTTCCATCAGGGTGTCAGCTCCACTTGCCTCAGCGACGCGCGCCTTACTCACCTCCATCTCCACATCTACGATATCACTGCTGGTGCCAATGGAAGCGTTCACCTTGGTGCGAAGTCCCTTGCCGATGCCCACCGGCCTGGTATACCTGTAGGGGCTCACGGGGATCACGATCTTGCCGCTGGCGATACCTCGAAGGATGAACTCAGGTGTCCTGCCTTCCGATTCAGCCACAAGCTTCATCTCTTCGGTCAATCTCCCTGCTAAAGCATCATCCAGGATTCCCAATCAAATCACCGGCAATCTTTGAAGATGGGCAATTATTTAAGTTTGCTTAAAAAACAAAATTTAAATATAGACAAGTTAATTTGTTTTCGACTTCTCGAAAGTTATTAAAGTCTTCTTTGCATAATATGTTCTCTGATAACATCTATGCACAAGGTCCTGACTAATTGCCTGCAGATGGGCAGATCTTTTGAGGTTTAAACACCATGTACGACCTGATAATTGCAGGAGCGGGCCCTGCTGGATCGGCTGCCGCCAGGGCGGCTGCAATGATGGGCCTGAATGCTCTGATTTTGGAGAAAGATGTCTTTCCCAGGTACAAGCCCTGCGGTGGTGCTCTATCCGATCGAGCTGTCTCGTTGCTCGGCTTTCCCCTTCCGAAATCGCTTTGCGAGAGGACCATCACAGGGGCTCGGGTCCATTTTCGCGACAAGGTCCTGGAGAGGCACAAAGGCTACAGTCTCACAACTCTGGTGACACGAAGCAGCTTTGACCAGTTTCTTTTGCAAAAAGCCGAGGACTCTGGTGCAATCCATGTAACCGCAAAGGTCCTGGATTATAGAGAATCAGATGACAGCATCTCTGTGTTGACAAATAAAGGGATCCATCGAGCCAGATTCCTCGTGATCTCCTCCGGGTGCCAGGACCATCTTAAAAACAAGATCCTTGGCCAGGTAGCAAAGGACTCGATGGGGGTTTGCATGGTCACCGAGATCGAGGAGGACGACAGGATCATCGAGGAGAGGCTGAACAGTTCCCTGGATATTCACTTTGGTGTAGCAGACATGGGTTACGGATGGATCTTCCCTCACAGAGGATACTACTCAGTGGGCATAGGCGGTTTAGCATCTCGGCACATGCGCGCACGAAGGATCATGATGGAATTTTTAAAGGCCAATGGTTTTCCGTTAAATCAGAGGCTCCATGGCCACCTCATACCGCAAGGAGGGAGCCGCGAGATGGTCGCGAGACGCAGAGTGCTGTTGACGGGAGATTCAGCAGGGTTCGTGGATGCCTTCAGCGGTGAAGGCATCTACTACGCACTGCGCTCTGGGCAGATAGCAGCTCAGGCGATTGGGGAAGCGCACGCATCCAAAGTCGCCGAAACGTATCAGTCTAGATGCAAAAAGGAGATTGGAGAAGAGCTGGGATATGCCTTGCAGTTTTCCAAGATGATGCACAGCCATCCGAATATATTCTTGCGGATACTGGCCAGCCAGGATGATGTTTTGGACAGGTATCTGGAGATCGCAACGGCCAAGGGGTCTTACAAAGGCTTTCTGCGGTGGCTGGTCCCAAGATTGCCTATCAGCATCCTGCGCTCCTTCAAGGACATTTTTCAGAACAAGAGCCTTTGATAAAAATTTCAGGTGAAGACCTCGCCGGTCCTCACCTTGCCCGACTTTTCCACAGGCGAGACGAATATCCTGCCGTCTCCGAACTTGCCTGTGCGTCCGGCGTCGCAGATGGCCTTCATGGCCGAATCGATGTCCGCGTCCTGGACGTAAAGCTCAAGCTTGAGCTTGGGAAGAAGGTCCACATCCAGGGTTCCACCTCGATACTGAAGCTTTATGCCTTTTTGCTCGCCTCTGCCCAGGACCTCAGTCACAGTCATGGCTACGAACCCCTTCTCTTCCAGGGCCTTCTTTACCTGTTCGAGCCTCTCCGGCCGAATTATCGCCTCGATCTTTTTCATTTCCGCCACCACCCAAATTAAGCATATGCTTTTTCGCCGTGCTGAGCGATATCTAGTCCCACGTACTCCTCATCCTCGCTTACCCTCAGGCCCATGACTTCATCCACGATCTTGGCCAGGATGTAGGTTAGCACGAAAGCGTAGATCACGGACGCGCCTGCTGCCATGATCTGAACCAGGAACTGATGAAGGTTGCCATAGAGGAGGCCGGTGTAGCTGTTGACCGATGCCGTGGCAAATATGCCTGTGGCCACGGCACCCCAAAGGCCGCCCATACCGTGTACCGCCCAGGCATCGCAGCTCTCATCCAGGCCCCTGCCGACGCGCAAAAGCAGCATGCCATAGCAAAGGACGCCAGCGACTCCGCCAATTACCATTGCGGAGATGCTGTCCACATAGCCCGCAGCTGGGGTGATAGCTACAAGTCCTGCGATAGCCCCGCTCACCATCCCCAGGGCACTTGGCTTTCCTTTGAGCCAGCTTGCAGCGAGCCAGGTTAAGGCCCCTGCCGCGGCAGATGCGTTGGTCACAACGAATGCGCTAGCGGCAAGGCCGTTAGCTGCCAGAGCGCTGCCTGAGTTGAAGCCAAACCAGCCAAACCATAGCAGGCCAGCACCTATCATGGCCATGGGTATATTATGCGGCTCCATGACATAAGATCCAAAGCCGATCCTCTTTCCGATGACCAGTGCTATGGCCAGAGCTGAGAATCCTGAGCTGATGTGAACCACGGTGCCGCCTGCAAAGTCCAGAGCGCCAATCTGCGCCGACCAGCCGCCTGCCCAGGCCCAGTGAGCAAGGGGATCATAGACCAGTGTGGTCCAGAGCAGCGCCAGCACTATGAAGGAGCTGAGCTTGACGCGCTCCGCAACGGCCGATGTTAGGATAGCGAGTGTTACGGCTGCGAACACCAACTGGAAGGCCATGTAAATCAGATGCGGTATATTTCCTGCCAGCGGTGCGGATTCAATCCCCACACCGCTCAAGCCTGCATAGTTCAGGCTACCGATAAATCCGTTGATGTCAGTTCCGAAAGCCAGGCTATAGCCGAAGAGGACCCACTGAATGCTGGCCAGCGCAAAGGCCAGGAATGACAGGCCGATCATCGAGACAACTGTTTTGCTTCGGACCAAGCCTCCATAGAACAAACCAACGCCTGGCGTCATGAGCATCACCAATGCTGTGGACGCCAGTACCCATGCTGTATCACCACTGTTAATTTCCAACTACATCACCCTCAAATAATTATGGATGCGAAACTCATCTAGTTATCGTGCTGATATTCGGACATGCACTTTAGATTCTGGTCAGCAGTTCGCTGGATCGATTCTCGTACAGAGGATTAAAAAAAGTATTTGATACAAATTCGGAAAAACTATGAATGATTCATATTGGACTAAAGAAAAGAGTAGAGGGCGACTCAATCAACCTTATGCGGATACTGCCTTGTAAGTTACGCTAACGAAGGCCGTAACCTTCGCCATCCCCTCTGGAATGTAGTCGTCTCTAAACAATCGGTTAATTCTTGAGATGCCCCAGAACCTGTCGTTCATTCTCCAAGGCATACCCCATTCATAAGTCGGGCCAATCTCGATATCTGGGTATGAAGGCTCTTCGATCTCCATTGCCTTTCCAAGGCTGAAGCCAAGGCTTGATGCATAATTCTCTGCTTTGGCTTTGGCATCGTCTAATGCTCTCTTCCTTGCTTGATCGATGGCGTTGCTGGGATCATTTAAGGCATATCCCAAGACAGATGCTTTTGCGCCAGCGGCATTTGCAACGTCGATGAGCTTTTGGGTCTGGTTTGCATCGGTTATCTTCGTTTTAATGATGATCTGCTCAGCCGCAGCTTTTGTGACTACTTCTTTGCAGGTGGTGTTGTTGTTCACGGTATTGCATACCAGTTTATGATAGGTCATGTGGCGTTTAAATCGATCCGGCATAATCTCTTCTTTTTTCACACCAGCATTAATCAGAGATTCTTCGGTTGAATTCAGCAACTTCGAGGCCATTGCTTCTGCTACTGTAACATTATCGCTGTAGTTTTCAGCGCTGATCGCAATGATAGCAGTGTCCGCAGGGACTTGCACTGTGCCTATGCCTATTACTCGAAGCGAGCTATCTTGCGCAGAGGCAGTGACCATACATAACGCGAGGGT
Organism: Methanothrix sp.; assembly: GCA_012798025.1. Taxonomy (GTDB): domain Archaea; phylum Halobacteriota; class Methanosarcinia; order Methanotrichales; family Methanotrichaceae; genus Methanothrix. The sequence goes on from JAAZNX010000003.1 coordinate 19,026, forward strand.
CGCAAGCCCTATCAAGCAACAAAGCTTTGAACTCATTTTATCATCTCCGAAGGTTTGGTTTGGGTCCACAAGGAGGCTAGAGCCCAAGTGAGATATGCTTCCCAATCCCACGGATTTCGTGTTATTACTCAAAAATATATAACATTTACGCTGTTAGTCGATAAACGGTGCTTAATTTCGATACACTCATTCGTTGATCGCGAAATGCCGATGGAAATCGGCTTCAAGGAAAGCTTTATTCAGATAGTTTTAAATCCTTCCGATGTCTGGAATGGTGATCATGATGAGATACATAATTCCTACAGTTATGCTATTCATGCTTGCAGGTACTGCTCCTGGAACGATATGGCTCTATACCGATCCCACATTTTTCAATACCGGCACGCAGCCGCAGGTCGGATCTTATACACCAGGAAACATATCAGCTTTTGAGATCGTGAACGCCCCTTATTTTGCCCTTCTGGGCCAGGGATTTTACACCGACGCAATTCCAGTAAAGTTCGGCAATAGCAGCAACGCCATCCAGGTCGGCAGCAAAGGTACCATGTCTCAGTCTCCGGTTCAGGTGACCTTCGGTGGCCATCTGGAGGACAACCTGAAGTACGCCCAGACCAAGTCATCGCTGAGGGTGGGCCAGCAGGGTTCCTGGAGCACGTTGAGCACCCCTGGAGTGCTGTAGCTGAGACGAATTGGAAA
>JAAZNX010000163.1 GCA_012798025.1 Methanothrix sp.
CTACACCTGCATGACCCAGTACGATGCCACCTTGAAAGCGCCCGTTGCCTATCCAGCCCAGAACCTCAACGACACCTTAGGCCATGTGATCAGCAGTGCAGGCCTGCGCCAGCTCAGGATTGCCGAGACTGAGAAATACGCACATGTCACATATTTCTTCAACGGCGGCAAGGAGCAGCCAAACCCTGGAGAGGATCGCGTCCTCATTCCATCTCCAAAGGTGGCAACCTACGACCTCAAGCCGGAGATGAGCGCCTACGAGGTGAAGGATGAAGTGCTCAGGCGCATCGACTCTGCAAAATATGATCTGATCGTCCTCAACTTCGCCAATCCGGACATGGTGGGCCACACGGGCATCTTCGATGCGGCCGTGAAAGCAGTGGAGACTGTGGATGCCTGCGTTGGATTTGTCGTGGACAAGATCCTGGAAGTAGGTGGCACAGTGCTGCTCACAGCCGATCACGGAAATGCTGAGAAGATGGTGGACGAAACCACAGGGCAGCCTCATACGGCTCATACAACAAACCCTGTGCCATTCACGCTTATCATCGACGATGGCATAGAGCACAGGCTGCGGGATGATGGCATTTTGGCTGATGTGGCGCCAACAGCATTGCAGCTGCTCAAGATAAAACAGCCGGAGGCTATGACCGGCAGATCTCTTATGATTTAATATTGGCAGCTTGCAGGCAGCCAGATCACCCCCTGTACTGGCCGCCTGCTTTTTTTATCCTGCTTTTTTATTTAGAAGAATAAACTCCCATGGTAAGTAGCCCACGACCAGCCGCTGGAATAGTAGTAGGTTGTGCCACCTATGCCATAGACATTGGCAGCCCACCAGGGATCGTACACCACTGGATCATAGTAGTAGGTGGTGTAGACTGGCGTGGTATAGTAGTAGGTCGGGTAATAGGTGTATCTGTAGGTCGGGTACCAGTAGTAGTCATAATAGACGGGATATGACCAGCTGTAGTAAGTGGTCCAGACTCCTCCCGGGCTCAGCCAATCGTAATGATCGTGATGATGATCTCCACCGAAATCATGTTCATGGTCACCTGGTCGATCAAAGGCAGAGCCTACTGCCATCAGCATTCCAAGCAGCGCGACTAATAGTATCAGTTTGATTGCTTTGATTTGAATTCCTCCAAGCACTACGTTCCCAGCTTAATATAAAAAGTTGATTTTTATGTAGAGATCATCTAATGCCTACATGATCCCTCCATGAATCTGCGAATGCCGAAAAAAAAGCTCATCACAACTGCAGTTCAGACCGATTCTGAGGCATCTGTTCGTCTTTGGGCACCTCTACGTGCAAGGTGTAAAGCAGGTCCCGGATGACCTCCCAGGGAAAGGTGGATATGACACGGCAGTTGGTCTTCCCGCGATACTGTCCATCCTCGTGAACGGACCCATCCGGCGAGTAGCTGGCCGCGACGACGAGATCGCCCTCTTTATATTGGCCCTGGCCGAGATATTGCCTGTCAAATCTGAAGTTGCCCAGAATGCCAGGCTGTCCGTCTATCAAGGGCTGATAGATATTGGGTTCATCTGCTCCGGATCCCTGCAAGGCAGCTAGCACAATGTACTCGTTGGCTGTGATGTTGGCGAGCATAGGCTTTTCATAGTGAGTTAGAACTATCCAGGCAAAGTAGTCATCGCTTTGGACGGTCAGGTTGTACCTGTTGAAGTTCACGCCGTCAGAAGTGACGCCACTGGAAGGCTTTTCGACGATGACACTGTATTGCATTGTGGTATTCACATCAAAGGACACGTTATATGGTCCAACCATGCCAGCCTCGTGTGCGGCCCAGGAGGGGGTCACCAGAAACAGCATCACAACCAATACCAACTCTGCCCGCATTTCTCTTACCATTGACCTGCTTGTAAGTATCATGATCATTTCATCTTTGTGGTCTCATTTGCATGCCGCCATAAATCACCTGGCTTGTGCCTGCAAACTCATCTCGTTGGCGTACCTCAAGGCCTTTTGGTAGAACTCAAGGGCATATTCCTTGACCATCCTTCGAGAGCTAAACTTTGGAGCTGCGTTCTTTATCGATTCCTTCATGACCCTCACCCATTTGGGTGATACTCCTGAATCATCCTTGTCGTAATAGAGAGGCACTATCTGTTTCTCAATAATTGTATAAAGTTCTTCTGAGTCGATTTCCTCAGACCCATTAGATCCATTATTTGCCCCATCGAACGCCCATCCGTTTGCGCCCATATAGCCTTCGATCCACCAGCCGTCAAGAACGGAAAGCTGCGGCACTCCATTTATCCCCGCCTTCATGCCGCTTGTTCCCGATGCCTCGAAGGGCGGTTGGGGATTGTTGAGCCATACATCTACCCCATGAACTAAATACTGCGCAAGCTCCTCATCGTAGTCCTCGATGAAAGCTATGCGCCCACCATAGTTCGCATCCCTGGCGATGTTGTATACCTGCTGGATGAGCTGCTTGCCTGCGTTGTCAGAGGGATGTGCTTTCCCTGCAAATATAATCTGCACCGGATGCCTGGGATGGTTAAGGATGCATTTCAGCCTCTCCAGATCATGCAAGATCAAGTTCGCTCTCTTGTATGCAGCAAACCTGCGTGCGAAGCCCAAGGTGAGCGTATTGGGATCTAACATGATCCCTGAGGCCATGATTATATTGAGATCTGCGTGCTCTTTCCACCTCTCGCGGGCCCTCTCCTTAATTACAGCAATCATGGCCATCTTCAGCAGCCTGTGAACGCGCCAAAGTTCTGCGTCGGGGATATCGTCGACCAGCTGCCAGATGGACGGATTGTCGTGGTCTGCCAGCCAGTTCGGCCCTAGATACCTGTTGAACATGGCTGCAAGACTTGGGGCTATCCAGGTGGGAACGTGCACGCCATTTGTGATGTAACTGATTGGCAGGTCGCCTTCCGGAAGACCAGGCCAGAGGTGGCGCCACATCTTCCTTGTGACATCTCCATGCATCTTGCTCACCGCATTGCTGAAAGCAGACATGCGTAGGGCGAAGGCGGTCATGTTGAACCCGGACGATGAATTGCTGCAGTCCGTTCCGAGCCTATAAAACTCGTCCCGGTCCAGATCCAGCAGCGGGATGTAAGACCCAAAATACTTGTCCATGAGCGCAAAAGAAAAAACGTCGTGTCCTGCGGGAACTGGCGTGTGCGTAGTGAAAATTGTGGTAGACCGAACCCGACCTGCCGCATCCTTGTAGCTTGAGCCATTCTCCACCAACTCTCTGATCCTCTCAAGAATTGCGAAGGCTGAATGGCCCTCATTGAGATGAAGGATTGAGTGCTTTATGCCCAAGGCCTTGAGAATCTGGGTGCCACCGATCCCCAGGATCATCTCCTGAACCAGACGCTGCTCGGTGTCGCCGATGTAAAGGCGCGAGGATATGCCACGATTCCAGGGATCATTTGCCTCGATGTCGGTGTCGATGAGATATAGTGGTACACGACCGATCTGAGCCTTCCACACCTCGAAGTAGATGGAACGCTCGACTATTGGCACCTTGATGGTCAGCGTCTGACCGTCTTTATCCCGGACCCTGGAGATGGGAGCACGACTCCGCTCCAATGTCTCGCTCTCGTTGATTTGCCAGCCATCGGGTGAGAGCTTCTGGTGCAGGTAACCTTCTGGATACATGAAGCCCACCCCGACCGCTGGAACGCCGAGGTCGCTGCACTCTTTTAGAAAGTCTCCAGCCAAAAAACCCAAGCCACCTGCATAAAATGGCAGAGAATGGTGCAAGCCGTACTCGGCTGAAAAGTAGGCTATGGAATGCACCCCAGGATCTCGAATTTTGGAGTAAAACCAGCTTTGATAAGCGTTTACATCGGCATCGAATCTGGCCATGACTGCATCGTATCTCCTCAGAAATCGCGAGTCTTTTGCCGCTGCATCTAGCACAGATCCATCCATCTCGGAGAGCTGCAACACTGGGTTTTGAGCCTTGAACTCAGAGCCGCTTCCGGCCAGCATGTAAAAGAGTGCTCTTGCCTCTGGATGCCAGCTCCACCACAGGTTGCATGCCAGCTCTCCAAGGCGAGAAATCCTCTCTGGCAGGTTTGGAAACTTGGGTTCGCAATCATCCATCAGATGTGACTCCAACAGGCTGATATGGGTTATTCGCAGTCAAGGGCATCTAAGAACCGAATATAAAAAGTATTCCCAGGCAAGTCAGGCTGCTATAGCCCATTCGATGCCCGTGGATAAGATCCCAGCACTTTGACCATGGCGGCTTTTTCCTGAATTCCCACCAAGGCATCTTTTACCACGGAATCATCCACGTGCCCCTCCAGGTCGATGAAGAAGTAGTAATCGCCAATGCCTTTGCGGCTTGGCCGAGACTCTATCCTTGTTAGATTTATTTTACGCGAGGCGAACTCTTGCAGTATAGAGAAGAGCGCACCTGGCCGGTCACGTTGCAGATAGATGACCAGAGATGTCTTGTCTTTGCCTGTGGACTTTGGGACCTTCCGTCCAGCCACGATGAACCTGGTGATGTTATCGCGGACATCCTGAATTTCCCTGGCCAGAACACGCAGACCATACTTTTCAGCAGTTCCGGCCTCTGCAATGGCCGCCATCTCCGGAAACTCCTGGGCCAGATGGGCAGCATGGCTGGTGGAGCCCGTGGTCCTGATCTCTGCCTTGGGATAATTCTGACGCAGATACTGGCGACACTGGGCCAGGGCTTGGGGATGGGAGAGGATGACATTGATCCCTGCCTCGCCCCTGCCCACAAGGCAGTGCCTGATTGGCAAGTTCACCTCTGCAATTATCACGACATTCATGTGAAGTAGAAGATCCATGACCACTGTGACAGCACCTTCAAGGCTGTTTTCCACAGGAACGACGCCCGCATCCAGCTCTCCGGCCTCCACTGCCCTGAGCACCTCTTCGAAGTCGCCAAAGTAGACCAGCTTCGCCTCTGGCATGTCTCGCGACCAGCGCAATGCAGCCTTTTCAGAGTAAGTGCCTTCAGGCCCCAGAACACCGATCCTCATTTTGCGGCTTCACCTTTTGATCTATCGCCCAGCTCCGCCATGAGCTCTGCGGCTCTGTCCACGCTGATCCTGCGCTCAGCCGCCATGCGAGCTGCGATGATATCGATCATATCGCACTTCACGCCGGCCTGCGCTGCCACATTCTTGGCATGCAGGGACATGTGGCCTCTCTGAATGCCTTCAGAGGCTAGCGCTCGCAAAGCCGCGAAGTTCTGACAAAGGCCCACGGCTGCGATGATGCGAGAGAGATCGTCTGCGCTCTTCACTCCCAGGATCTTCACTGCAGACTTTGCCACAGGATGGACGCGTGTCGCGCCACCTACCAGACCCACAGCCACTGGCAGCTCGATGGTGCCCACCAGGTCTCCATCTCTGTTCTTCTCGTACCTCGTCAATGATTTGTATCGTCCTGAAAGGGACGCAAAGGAGTGAGCACCGGCCTCAACGGCCCTTGTGTCGTTTCCCGTCGCCAGCACGACCGCAGTAACGCCGTTCATGATGCCCTTGTTATGGGTAGCAGCCCTGTAGGGATCGACCTCTGCAAGAGCTGCTGCCTGGATGATGCCATCCACAACCTCATGGCCGCCGATGTCTTCTGCCTTGAATACAGCTTTTGCGCGGGCCAGGCGCTTGTCTGCCAGGTTGGAGATGATCCTCAGATAGACCTTGCCACCTGTGATCTCTTCCAGACGCGGTGCGAGCGCCTCTGCCATGGTGTTGACCGCATTTGCCCCCATGGCGTCGCGGCAGTCTACTATGAGGTGCACGACTACCATGGGCCCGACACGGGACTCTATGACATGAACCTCAATATCCTTGACCCCGCCCCCATACTTGACGAGCATCGGATCCTTTTCATTTGCCATCTGAGTCAGTTCATCCTTGTGAAGGAAGACTGCCTGTCTGGCCGCAAATGGATCTGCAAGCCCTGTGATCTGAATTTGGGCGCGCATCACAGGTCCTGTGCTGGAGGTCGAGAATCCACCAGCGCTGCGCGCCATTCTGGCTCCGTTGCTTGCTGCGGCAATCACAGACGGCTCCTCGGTGGCCATGGGTATGAGCACCTCTCTGCCGTCGATGAGGAAGTTGGTGGCAATTCCCAAGGGCACCTGGAAAACACCAATCACATTCTCTACCATCTTGTCCGCTTGATCGACTGCAAGGCCCGTCTCAACCTGTGATATCTCTTCGGTCCCCAGGCCCACCTGCTCGGCCACAGCCTTCAACCTCTCACTGGGAGAAAGCTTGTAGAATCCTGATATTCTGGAAGTCACCAATCTCACAAGGTATACGAAAAGCGCTCGAAGGGGAAAAACTTTATTCCAGCCAATGGATTTACTTTTAATGGCTCAACAACCGTCTTTCTCAGTTACAAAACAGATCTCTGATCTCGAAAACAGCGTGGGCCGGCTTAGTCCCGTGCAAAAGATGCTTTTGGGAACTGATGGTTCAGTGACAAGTATGCTGGAAGTCATCACTGGCTGCCCGATCGAGATAGAGACATTGGTGCAAAAGGTCATTCCTGCAGACGATGCTGTCGCCGCAGAGCTGAAGGTGAACCC
>JAAZNX010000226.1 GCA_012798025.1 Methanothrix sp.
CCACATCGGCGCTCTTCACGATGATCACATTCCTGGCATGGTTCATGCCTGTTGCTATGGCTATGCCAACGCACCTGTTTGCCTCCCTCTTGTCATTGGGCAGTATGCCGACGGATATACCTCCTGCATCTCTCGCTCCGCAGCAGGCGGCTTCCATCACACCACCAAGACCGCCGCAGAGGAGGACGTGACCTTGCTGTGCCAGAAGCCTTCCTAGCTGCCGGGCCATATCATATACCTCCAGGCTGCAATCGCCTCCGCCCACAACTGCTATCTGCATCTAAATGATCCTCCATCGTAAGCTTTTCATACCCTGTTCAGGATATAATTGTTTGTGAATGCATTCAGCCAGCTTCATCCCAGGATACGCGAGATGCTTGCTCAGCAGTCCATCAGCGAGCCGACGCTGCCACAGGAGCAGGCTATCCCTGCAATTTTGGCAGGCGAAAATGTGCTCCTCATTGCGCCCACGGGGACGGGCAAGACCGAAGCTGCAGCCCTTCCAATCTTTCATAAAATTCTGTGCAAAGAAGATCAGGGCACTCAAGCAGTCTACATCACACCTCTTCGTGCCCTGAACAGGGACATGCTGCGCAGGTTTCACGAGTGGGGCGAGAAGCTTCAAGTCTCAGTTGCAGTTCGTCATGGCGACACAAGCCAGGCCGACCGCAGAAAGCAGTCGCTCAGGCCCCCGGAGCTCCTGATCACAACGCCTGAGACTTTGCAGGTTATACTGACAGGAAAGCGGCTGCGCAAGAACCTGGCAAGCGTCAGAATGGTGGTTGTGGACGAGATCCATGAGATGGCCGCCTCAAAACGCGGCTCTCAACTGGCAGTGCTCCTGGAACGGCTGGCCGAGAACGCAGGAGAATTTCAGAGGATCGGCCTTTCCGCTACCGTTGGATCTCCAGAAATCGTTGCCAGGCTGCTTGTCGGAAATTTTCGCAGCTATAAAATCATTCAGGCAGATGTAAAGAGAGCAAGCGATCTTCGAGTGGTCAGTCCCAAGCCTACAAGGGCAGACTATGCCATGGCAAGCACGCTGGAATGCGATCCCAGCCTGGCAGCGCAAATTCGTTTCATCCGGGAGACCACTCGCTCCAGAAAGTGCCTGATCTTCGTCAATACCAGGCAGGCGGCTGAGGTTCTGGGCTCCAGGTTCCGGCAGCTTGGAGAGCCCATAGGAGTTCATCATGGCAGCCTCTCAGTCGAGGCGCGAGTGGAGGCCGAGGAGGCATTCAAAGGCGGTGCGCTGCGCGGCCTCATCTGCACATCCTCCATGGAGCTTGGCATTGATATCGGCGATGTAGATCACGTCATTCAGTACAGCTCGCCCCGCGAGGTCTCGCGCCTGCTGCAGCGTGTGGGCCGGGCCGGACACAAGATCGGCCTGATCTCATCTGGGACCATCATCGCAACCTGTGCAGATGACGTGGCCGAGGCCTGTGCCATCGCCCGCAGGGCTGCTGCTGCACAGCTCGAGCCCATACAGATTCATGAGAAGCCCATGGATGTACTGGCCAACCAGATTGTAGGGCTGGAGATGGACTTTGGGGACATACGCCTGGAGAAGGCATACCAGATCTTCAATCGAGCCTATCCATTCAGGGATCTCACAATGGATGAGCTGAAAGGAGTGCTGGCTCAGGTTGAGGAGCACAGGCTGACGAGGGTGCAAGATGATATCCTGCAGAGGACCCGCAAGGCGCGAGAGTACTACATCGAGAACCTCTCAATGATCCCTGATGAGAAGAGGTACAACGTCTACGATATAGTGGGCCGTCGCTCAGTTGGCACCCTGGACGAGGCTTTCGTCGTGAGCTTTGCTCGGCCTGGCGCAACCTTCGTGACAAAGGGAGAGATCTGGGAGATCTCAGAGGTCGAAGAGGATGAGATCAAGGTCATCCCAATCCACCGCAGCGGCGAGATCCCGAGCTGGACAGGCGAGGAGATTCCAGTCCCCTTCGAGGTGGCACAGGAGGTCGGTAGAATCAGGCGGGAGATTCGCGAGGCTCTGGAAGCGGGCTGCAGTGAAGAGCAAGCAGCCGAGCAGCTTCGTGAAAAATACCCAGTGGACATGGAGGCTTCAGCTGAGCTGGTTGCCCTGGTAAGAGCGCAGCTCGATCAGAACCTGCCCGTTCCTGACGAATCTCATGTGGTAGTGGAGAGCGGTGAGGAAGGGGCCATCATCAACTGCTGCTTCGGCCACAAGACAAACGACACAATAGGCCGTGCTCTCACCTCCATTCTGTCTGCCAGATTTGGGAGCAGCGTTGCAATGCAGATCGATCCCTATCGAATCGAGTTGACGCTGCCCAAAGTCCTCTTGGCCGAGGAGATAGCGAAATTGATTGAAGAGATGAACCCCGAATATGTTGAGCCGATCCTCGAGATGACGCTGAAGAACACCACGCTATTGCGCTGGAAGATGGTTCACGTGGCCCGAAAGTTCGGGGCCTTATCGCGCGACGTGGACTACCAGAGGGTGAGCATGAACAAGCTCCTGGCGGTCTTCGAGGGCACACCGATGTACCGCGAGGCTCTGCGAGAGATCTACCACGACCGCCTGGACCTCCCGCGGGCGAGAAGCGTCCTGGAAAAGATCCACGACCGTTCGATAGGGGTCACCACAAGCAGCATCAGCCCCATTGGAACCTGCGGCAGAGGTGGAGGAAGGGATGTCACGTCGCCTGAGCATGCCGACGCAGCGGTCATCGACCTTTTAAAGAACAGGATCATGAACGACCGAGTTTTGCTGTTTTGCGTGAATTGCAAGAGATGGAAGTCCATGCGTGTCGTCGAGCGCCTGCCCGATAAGCCAGAGTGCCCTCTCTGCGGCTCTCGCATGGTGGCCGCACTGAAGCCCTGGGAGGAAGAGGAGATAAATGTGGTCAAGAAGCCTGAGAAGAAGAAGACCGCAGAGGATCGGCGCAGAACGAAGAGGGTTTTTCGCAATGCGAACCTCGTCCTGAGCTACGGAAAGACTGCAGCCATCGCGCTTGCGAGCCGGGGCCTTGGGCCTGAGACAGCAGCGCGTGTGGTGGGCAAACTGCGGAGCAATGAGCTGGAGTTTTACAGGGATATACTGAAGGCGGAGAGGGAGTATGCCAGGACCAAGAGGTTCTGGGGATGAGTTCCGGCTACGTTATGTGTTTTGTCTTCTTTCGACCTCGTTGAAGTATGCATAATACAAGATCGCAGTTATCCCGTAAAATACGCTTGTGATCAAGAACGGCATGGTATTTTGCCCTCTGGCCATCAATAGCCCTCCTGCATATGTGCCGATCCCAACAAACGTGTAGCATGCCATCCACGTCAGGCTGTTCATGATCGACCTTTGCTCGTTGCTTACTATCTCCAGCTTAAAGCTGTTCAGGACCGGATTGGCCATGTTCATTAGCAGCCAGCGCATGACATAGCCTAATGCTGCGACCAGAACGCTTGAAGTGAAGGTGAACATCAGAAGAAATGGTATGGATAAAACCTGTACTATGGAAGCCAGCCTGATTTTCCCCAACTCCTCGGTTAGCATGGGCACTAAAAAGTATCCGATCACCATGGTCAGTTGCGACGCCGAAAATATAATGCCTATCTCGCTTGTGCCCGCTCCAAGTATGGTGTCGAAGTATACATTGAAATACGGAAGTGAGA
>JAAZNX010000218.1 GCA_012798025.1 Methanothrix sp.
CATTGGTCCAACTTCATAACCTGTGTTACGGGTCGATGCCCAAAGCGTGTGCGAAATACTTTTAGGACTCTACAGCGCAGTAATTGACCAGAAAACTTAAACATCAGGGAGTAATATCCAAACTTTCAGCGTAGGAGATGAATTGAAAATGGCTGATTGCGAACTATGTACCCGCGCGCGACCGACGCTCTTTCCCATCAAGGCACCTGTCCACAACTTGAGCTATCCTGAAGGCGCTTACAAAGGCGTGTGTGACATCTGCCTGGAAAACATGGAGAAGGCCTGGCAGGAGCGCTTTGGGCCAAAGGCTGAAGCAAAGAAGTAAAAGCGCATAGAATCTTTTTTCCTTCAGAGCAATTGAGCCTGTCGTGGTCAGCTTTGCTTGATCGGTGACAAAGCATGAGGTTGCAAAAGGAAGAAAAAATTGTGATAGTGCTGCTCCTCATGGCCCTCGGATCTCTGACCGTGGCCTTCTGGGCTTTTGGCCCTGAAGACGGCTCTGTCGTCTCTTCTGCATCAGCAAAGGACTCCGGCCTCTTGGAACAGTCAGTGCAAGGCGAGGTTCTGGAGATGAAGCCGACCAAGAGCGGCGGCAACCTGATTCTTCGGCTGGATTCAACTCCTTTGCAGATATTCATCCCGGCCAGTGCTGGTGCAGCTGAGATTCAAGGCAAAGTTCGGGTTGGCGACCGCATATCGGCTCGGGGAAAGATCTCTAGTTACAAAGGAACAGAGGAGCTGACCGTCTCTCGAGCCGCACAGGTTCAGGTTATTTCAGCCTGAATGATCCAAAGCATCAAAATGGTGAAATGTTGATAATTACCCTCCTCACGGACTTCGGCTCCTTTTACCCAGCTCAGATGAAGGGCGTGATCTTGAGCAGGCTCGAAGGCAAAGAGGTGACATTCGTGGACATCGCCCACGATATCCCGCCCCAGGATGTTCGAGCTGGAGCGTTTGCACTTTTGTCCTCTGCCAGTTTCTTTCCAGCAGGCACAATTCATATAGCGGTGGTGGATCCCGGTGTTGGCACGAAAAGGTCTGGCCTCGTCGTTGAGAGCGGGGGTCAGCTCTTCGTCGGACCTGACAACGGCCTGCTCATTCCCGCCGCCATGTCTCTTGGGCTGCCCAAATCCTACAAAATCGCCCGCAAGTTCGAGGCCTCAAACACCTTCCACGGTCGCGACATCTTCGCGCCGGTTGCGGCCCTGCTGGCAGCAGGTCAGAGTGCTGAGAGCATGGGGCCGAGGACCCGCCCCAAAACATTGGGCTTTGGAGAGCCTATGAAGACGGACAACGGAATTGAGGCTTTGGTCATCTACGTGGACCGGTTTGGCAACCTTATCCTCAATATGAGAGAGCTTCCTGCGTTCGAAGTGAGGCTGAAGGGCATAAAGCTCAAACGGGCCAAGACCTATGCAGAAGGCCGCAGGATCGAACCGCTTATAACCCTAGGAAGCCATGGCTTCGCAGAAATTGCGGTCAACCAGGGAAGTGCAGCCGAGGCGTTCTGCCTGAAGGCCGGTGACCGCATCGAGCTGGAGGAGATCTGATTTGTTCGGAATAGAGTTCGTGCCTGATGAATCCGTCTTGAAGATAGGCTATATGGCAAAGCTGGCTGAGGATGCGGGTTTCAAAAATATCTGGATCACTGATCATTATAATAATAGAGACGTGTGGTCTACATTGGCAGTCCTTTCCATGATGACCAACAGGATAAAATTGGGAACAGGAGTTACAAATCCTTATACTAGAAATGTGGCCATAACCGCCTCCAGCATCGCCTCTATAAACGAGCTCTCCGGAGGGCGAGCCATACTTGGAATAGGTCCGGGAGATAAAGCGACCTTTGATAAGATGGGAATCGAATGGGACAAGCCACTGACCCGCGTCAAGGAAGCAGTTCTGGCCATCAGAGCTTTGCTTGCCAAGGAGCAGGTAAATCAGGCGGGGTTCAAGGGCGCACAGATGGCCTTTGGCGCAGGGAAGATACCCATTTACATCGGCGCACAGTGGCCGAAGATGCTGGAGCTTGCAGGGGGCATCGCCGACGGCGTCCTCATCAATGCGTCACATCCTGATGACTTCAAGTTTGCCGTGCCCATGATCAGAGAAGGTGCAAGGATTGCGGGACGCAAGCCAGAGGATGTGCAGATCTGCGCCTATGCAAGCTTTAGTGCCGATAAGGATCAGGCCAAGGCCGTGAACGCCTCCAAGATAGTGGTCGCCTTCATTGTGGCCGGCTCGCCACAGAACGTCCTGGAGAGGCACAAAATCGGCATGGACGAGGCCAAGACGATCTCAGATGCTCTGGCCAAGTACGACTTTAAATCAGCTATGGCTGCAGTGACCCCGAAGATGACAGAGGCCTTCTCCGTGTCTGGAACACCTCAGGACTGCCGAGCAAGGGTTGACGAGCTTATAAAGACCGGCGTCACCCAGATCGTGGTGGGCTCGCCCATCGGGCCCAACAAGGAGAGCGCCATCAAGCTGATTGGAAAACAGGTCATAGGCAATTGATAGGATCTCGGAGAAAAAGTCATGCGTGGGCTCTACATTGGGCGCTTCCAGCCTTATCATCTCGGTCATCAATCGGTTCTTCGGGAGATCTTCAAGGAGATGGATGAGATAGTAATAGCAATAGGCAGCGCTCAGGAGAGCCACACACCTGAAAACCCTTTCACTGCCGGAGAGAGGACTGAGATGATCTATGCAGCCTTAGAGCAGGATGATTTGAGGAATCGATGCTACGTCATCCCGGTACAGGATATCAACCGAAACTCGGTTTGGGTCTCTCACCTGCAATCCATGGTTCCCTGCTTTGATGTGGTCTATTCCAATAATCCTATTGTTGTCAGGTTGTTCTCTGAGGCAGAGGTGGATGTTAGATCGCCGCCCATGTATCAAAGAGACCTGTACTCAGGGACGACCATTCGTAGGCTGATGCAGGAAGGCGGCGACTGGACGAGCCTGGTTCCCGGGTCCGTGGCCTCGCTCATCACAAGGATCGGCGGAGTCGAACGCCTGGCCTGTGTTTCGAGAAGCGACGCTTCTCAACAATGCATCTTGTGATATATCGTCGCAGCATCCATCGGCTCTCAGATGTACTGCTGAATCAAGTCCTCAGGCTCGCTTATTCGGTTCCTCTCTTTGTGCAGTATTTTGAGAGCTGCATTCTCAAAATCGCTCTGGTAGACGGTTGTACGCTCCTCACGGATCGCATACATGCCTGCCTCGGTGGAGAGGGCCTTGAGGTCTGCACCGCTCGAACCCTCGGCAAGTTCAGCGATGCGCTTGAGATCCACATCCGCATCAAGGCTCATACCACTGGTATGGATCTTCAAGATAGCCTCGCGAGCCATGCTATTGGGCAGAGGTATCTCGATTACCCGGTCAAAACGGCCAGGCCGAAGCAGGGCCGGATCTAGCATGTCAAGGCGGTTGGTGGCAGCGATTAGCTTCACCTCGCCGCGAGCGTCGAAGCCATCCATCTCTGCAAGGATCTGCATTAAGGTCCTTTGCACCTCGCGATCGCCGCTGGTGGCCCCGTCCATGCGCCGGGCACCGATGGCATCCAGCTCATCTATGAAGATTATCGCGGGGGACTTATTTTTGGCCAGCTCGAAAAGCTCGCGGACCAGGCGGGCGCCCTCACCGATGTACTTTTGAACGAACTCAGAACCCACGACTCGCAGGAAGGTTGCTTCTGTGCTCTGTGCCACGGCCTTGGCCAGGATCGTCTTGCCAGTTCCAGGCGGACCGTAAAGCAGAACTCCTTTTGGCGGCTCGATGCCCACGGCAGTGAAGAGGTCCGGACGCTTTAAGGGCAGCTCCACAATCTCCCTGATCTCAGAGATCTGGCTATCCAGGCCTCCGATCTGAGAAAATTGGACATCAGGAGCTTCTTCGATCTCCATGCCGAAGACTGCAGGATCTCGGGGCGATGGCAGGACGCACATTACGGCAAATGATTGTTGGTTTAGCCCAACCTGAACCCCGGGCTTGATATCCTCCTCAATGAACTGGGACAGGTTCACGACGAATCTAGGACCTGTGCTGCTCTTAACAATGACTCTGTTCTCATCAAGAACATCGACTATAGTTCCCACGATCATAGGACCGACCCGCAGACGCTCCAGCTCACTGCGCAGCTTTCGGGCCTCGCGCTCGAACTTGAGCTTCTGATTTTCAATCAGCCGCTTCTCCCCTTCTACACGGTCCTTCTGCTCTCGCAGCGCCAGGTTGCGCTCTTCAAGCTGGCGCATTCGGTCCAGGATGTAGCGCGAGAAATCCGCTCCGGCCTGTGACTCGTTCATGCCTTCTCCACTATCCATAATTACAAAGGTTATTAAACTCCGACCCCTATAAAGGTTTCCGAAATGACCGAGAAGCAATGCGAGATTTGCGGTGTGCAGATCGCGGGCTCGCCGCAGAGGATAGTGATCGATGGCTCAACGCTCGAGGTTTGCAAGAGCTGTGCGCGCTTTGGCAAACCCGAGGATAAATGGTCGCCGGTTCCAAGGAAGATGGTTCCTGTCGAGAGGGCATTCACAGTAAAGCGACCCAAGCCTCGCGATCAATTCAAGGATTTAGTGGAGTTGGTCCCAGAGTTTGGGCGCAAGATCAGGGAGGCCAGGGAGAGCTTGGGCCTCTCGCCCGAAGAGCTCGGTGCAAAGATAAAGGAAAAAGCTGCACTTCTCAAGAAGATAGAGCGCGAGGAGATCTCACCCGAGGATGAGATCCGCAAGAAGCTTGAGAGGGAGCTCAACATAAAGCTCACGGACCAGGCAACAGAGGCCAAGGTTAAGGCCAGCAGTGCAAGCAGGGGATTGACGCTGGGAGATATTGCAAGCATCAAACGAAAATGATAACCAGTGCAGCTCGCCAAATCATTGGTGGTGGAATAATCGTCTACCCCACAGAGACAGTTTATGGCTTGGGCGCGAACGCCCTGGATGAGCAGGCGGTGATGAGGGTCTTCCAGATCAAAAAAAGGCCCCTATCCATGCCGATTTTCATGGCCGTCTCCAGCATGGAGATGCTGGGAAAGGTTGCTGTAATTGGCGAAGATGATATGGACCTGCTCGAGCAGCTCTTTCCGGGGCCCATCTCCGTTTTGGTACACAAGAGGAGCATCGTGCCAGACATCCTCACAGCTGGGTCCTCCCTTGTCGGCATCAGGTTCCCAGATCACGAAACAGCTCTGAAGATAATCGATCAGGCCGGTCCAATTACTTCGACAAGCGCAAACCGCACAGGCTCGCCCTCTCCCACAAGCGCCGCCGAGGTCTCTCGAGAGATAGCCGATAGGGTCGACCTTGTGGTGGACGGGGGAAAGAGCAGGTATGCAGAGCCATCTACCCTTCTGGATCTTTGCAGCAGAAAGATAATACGCCCCGGCGCGGGCCTGGATAAAGTTTTGAAGGCGATATCTTGAGAGCCCGGATAAGAGATTTCTTTGAGACAAAAGACGGCTGGATCTTCGCTGTGGCGGATTACACCCATTTGCAGG
>JAAZNX010000027.1 GCA_012798025.1 Methanothrix sp.
GCCAAAGTACTTCTTGGAGATATCGCAGTAGTGGGTCAGCTTAATGGCCCTTCCTTGGCTGTTATCAGAAGGCCTGAAGCAGAGCTTTGCCATCTCGAGCATTGCCTCTTCCTTGGTCTCGGCTATGTAAAGAAGTGCCTCAGGCGCAGGCTCGATCTGCTGCATCTTTCCGTCGCGAGCATCGATGACCATCCAGTCCTCGGGCTTGTCGGTCCTGCCCATGAACGTCCTACGGTAAATTACAGAGCTTGGCTGAACGACCACCGGGATGCCCAGCCGGTTCACGCCGGTGGCGATGGATGCAGCCTTCTGGGAGTATGCTCCCCAGGCCACGCCGCACGCGCCTACCTTTGAGAGGATGTAGTCCGCAATATCGTCGTAGTTGGCCCTGTGGTTCCTGTGAGCGAAGATGGTTGCAACCTTGATGGCCGCCCCGTGAATATGCGCATTGGCCACACAAGACCCTATGTTGCAGATGTTCCTGCCGTCGAAGGCTCCGCCATACTGCTCCCAGATGGTCTTGCCCTCTTCATCCTTGTACAGAGACATGTCCATTGCCATGCAGCCAGTGGCGACTACGATATAGCCTCTGTCCACGAACTCCTTGGCGATGTCATAGCACTCCTTGGTGCCGTTGGGGTAATTGGAGCATCCTACCAGCGCTATAACTCCGGGAATCTGGCCCAGCACAAGTGGCGCTCCCACTTTGCGGATCTCAGTATCGCGCACAGGGCCTCTGCCGGCTCTCATCTTGAACTTCTGGTTCTTGATGTACTCGCGGTTGGCATACTCATAGAGCTTCAATATTGGGATATCCTGGGGACAGGTCTGCTCGCATCTCTGGCATCCCACACATATCTCGTATGTTGAGGAGAACGGCTCCAAATTGCCCTTGAGAGCCTCGGCGATCATCTCGCTGATCCTGATGTGGGGAGGACAGACGAAGGCGCACTGATTGCACTGAGTGCACTTGGCCAGCGTCTCCTTGAACTGCTGCTCGTCGAATACGATCTCCTTCTTAAACTGCTCGCGCTTTGGCTTGACAGCAACAGCGGTCCTGATAGCTACCTCTCCTGCCTTCACGGGATCGAGAATGGCCACGCCTGGAGCCTTGAAGCTGACAAGATCCTCGACAATGGCATCAGCAGAATCATTTGTCCTGTCAGGAAGGCCCAGCATTATCTTATCGTTGCTGGCAATCACCGGGATATGGCGCTGCTGGCAGTCCTCCAGAACGTCGCAGAAGACGCATTGCTCGTCCACAATAACAGCATCCATGATTCCGGCCCGGACCATCTTTCTCCACCAGCCCATGGCACCTGCAACCTTTGCCTTGGGTCCCAGGTTGGCCGGGATCTTGGAGGGCCTGCCAGTCTCAGTAATCCTGGTGAGATCAATGGCTGTGCAGCATACTCCGCCGATGTCCACTTTGTCCCACAGGTTATTGTTCTCGGTGTAGATCATGGCCTCGGCGCCTGCCGCCAGATTATGGCCGTAGGCGATGAGAACTGCCTTATTCTGGTCCAGGGTGCCCATGCCGATCTCAACGAGCGGGGCATCAGCTGCGCCGCGTGGCATGTCGTAGGCCACAGTTTGCAGCATATCGCAAATCTCCTTGCCAAGAGAGTCGATCATGCCGCCGTGAAGCGACTTGGACTCGAAGTCCATGTAGAATGCTTCCTGGCCGGTATGAGTGGCAGCCAGAAGCTGAACTATCTGCTCTTCGCAGTACTCTAGAGCCTGGCCATAGTCCTTGAGAGATTTTGGCTTGATGCCAAGGATCGTCTGGGTGAGGGGCGCATCCACAAGGATCTCATCGCCCATATCGAACTTCATGTCTCCGAACTTGTCCAGGCACCAATGATACAGATGCCTGCCGTGGGCGGTATGAGCGCAAGTTCCCATCAGGACTGCAATCAGAACGATTTTGCCGCAGGTGCCTGCTTGATTTATACCACAAGCTCCCTTCTTGTTTCCGGTCAGATCACAGGGTCCATAGGTACAGAGAGTGCATGTATCATCAGCGGGCGAGTACATGATCTTGTACCTGTTGCAAACCTTAAAGTCCCAATCACGAAGCGTTGCCACATTAGGCTTTGGATAGGGTCCCATTGCCTGGTCCCACTCATCCTCTTCTTTTACGACAGCCCCTATGTTGATCTGGACGTTCTTCATGTCCTCAACTGAGAAGCTGCCCTCTCTTGTTGCCATCGGGTTCTTAGCCTCCTCTTCC
>JAAZNX010000064.1 GCA_012798025.1 Methanothrix sp.
GCGTCCTGCATCTACTATCATACGCACCGGTTCTTGCAGCAACACCACTATTTATCGCCAGAGCCGCCGAACGACTTTGCCTTTTGGTTGAATGAGATCTTACATCTCAGAAGCCTGGGCGAAGAATTTCTGAGCGTAGATACAGTTCTTTACTGCAATCTGGAGGACCTTCGAAGGACATTTCGGGAGATACTCGAAGATCATCTCTCCAAGGGCGGCAAAAATGTGGATTGTCTTCCGGGATTCGAATTCCATTTTCTGGCCTGCAAGACCTTCGTTCTGCCCATGCCATATACTGCTAATAATTTGAGGGAATTCGCGAGAGTTTTAAGGAAAATAAGCATTCGATCACTGTATTTCCACATCTTCGAGGCCCGGATGCGGCTAGGAGTTCCGGATAACGATTTTTCTCAGTGGTTGAGGAGCATTGGGGAAGAGAAGCTTGCAGATGAGATCTCAAGACTCGATCCCTACAACATGACTTTGGAGAACTTAAGGAGAAAAATTATAAGGATGGTCGAGGATCGTGCCCGGGATTGAGGCCTACAGAGAAATCATCGGCAACGACGAGTTGGACGAGCTGTACCTGCTGGCCGATAGGCTCAAGGGAAAGGCAGTTCAGAATATCAACTCTACAGCTGTAGGCGGCGGAGTGGCGGAGATACTATCAAGGATGATCCCTCTTCTAAGGGATTTAGGAGTCGATGCATACTGGGATGTGATAAAGGGCGACGAGAAGTTCTTCGCAGTTACCAAGGACATGCACAATGCTCTACACGGCCTGAATATCGACATCTCGAAAACTGATCTGGACTATTTTCTAGAAGTAAATAGGCGAAATTCAGAGGAGTTGGATCTGTTCGGTGATATCATGTTCATTCATGATCCACAGCCAATAGGTCTTGTAGAGAAAAGGGAGCATATGTCTAACAAATGGATCTGGAGATGCCATATCGATATCTCTGCCCCCCATGAAGCTACAATGAATTTTCTGAGAGGCTTCATTGATCGGTATGATGCTGCGGTCTTCTCAGCACCGAGCTTTGCTCGATCAGACCTGGCCACAAAACAGATTCTGATACCACCATCCATTGATCCATTGAGCGAAAAGAATAGAGATCTTCCTGAAGAGACCATCGATTCAGTAGTAGAACGCTTTGGTCTTGATAGAGATCGACCGATTGTATCCCAGATCTCCAGATTCGACTATCTCAAGGATCCATTGGGCGTAATTGACGTCTACAAGAAGGTAAAGGATCACATCGATTGCCAATTGGCTTTAGCTGGCGGAGGGGCCACCGATGATCCAGAAGGGCCTCGCGTACTGGATCAGATAAGAGCTGCAGCAAAGTCGGATCCAGATATTCATATTATTTATCTTCCCCCATCCAGCGATGTGGAGATCAATGCACTGCAGAGAGCCTCTACGGTCATCTTACAAAAATCCCTTCGAGAAGGGTTCGGGCTGACTGTAACCGAAGCCCTTTGGAAGGCGAAGCCCGTCATAGCCACAGCAGCAGGCGGAATTCCCCTTCAAATAAGACATAAGCGTACAGGAATTCTCACATATTCGGTAGCTGGAACAGCGCATTACTTGAGGGAGCTATTGAGCGAGCCGGAATATGCCCAAAAGCTCGGGGTGAACGGGAGAGAGCACGTGAAGAACAACTTCCTAATAACAAGGCACATCAAGGACTATCTAAGCCTTTTTATATCTTTGTACTATAAGGAAGATATAGTTTATCTTTGAGCCTCTGGCCGGAATGGAGATGGTCTAAAATGAGCGACAAATTAGCAGCCTGGAACGTCCAGGAAGCGGACTTCCCCTTCACAGGCAACATGTTCGAGCAGATGAAAGGCCTACTTAGGTATGCTGTTCTGGCTCCTTCTGGGCCCAACACCCAGCCCTGGAAGTTTTCGATTAAGGGCAACGAGGTATCCTTGATAGCTGACTTCAGCCGTTCTTTGCCTTCAGTGGACCCGACGGACAGGACGCTCTACATAAGCCATGGCTGCCTTCTCACAAATCTTCTATTAGCTGCTGAGCACTTTGGCTTTGGATACGATGTGAAATGCTTGCCGGATGGCCTCTCGGGAGAGCGGACCGCATCAGTTCTATTCTCCAAGAAGGCAGCACCTCCAAGGTTCCCCGATCTATTCCATGAGATAACGAAACGTCATACAAACAGAAAGAGATTTGAGAAGAGACCCATCGAGGATGAAAAGCTCAAGAAATTGAAAGACTGCGCAAATAAAGATGGCTTCATGCTGGATATCATAACAAGCAATGAAGGCAAGGCTCAGATGGCAGATCTTCTGGCAAGGGCTCATAAGGTCCAGCTTGCAAACAAAGCCTTCAGAAAAGAGCTGGCATCCTGGATAAGGCCAAACACATCTGATGCCAAGGACGGCCTGCCAGGCTACTCGTTTGGTTATTCTGATTTTGAGTCGTACTTCGGGTCCTTCATCTTTGGGACCTTTGATATGTCTTCGTCCAGAGCCAGCATTGAGACAGCTTACATGAAAGATTCACCTGCAGTGGCCATATTATCTTGCGAGAGCGAAGACAAATTGACCTGGATCAAGACAGGAGTGCTGTTCGAGACGTTATTCCTGACTGCAACTCAATTGGATGTCCGGTTTGACCTCTTCAGCCAGCCTATTGCCATCCCCGAGCTGAGAGCTGAGATGGCAAAGATATCTAGATATAAATTTCCACAGATACTTATTCGCATGGGGTATGCCGAGCCTGCAATGCATACTCCAAGGAGGCCTGTGGAGGAGGTCCTGGTCGCGTAATTTTTTAAATGCGGATCAGATCCCGTACTATTGGCAGGTGAAGGACAATCTAAGAGATATATCGGCCCAACGTGAATAGTTGGAGC
>JAAZNX010000043.1 GCA_012798025.1 Methanothrix sp.
AAATCTTTCTATTAGCACGCTAATTACTAATTAAAAAGTTCCCAATAACTTGATCCACAATAAAATTATGCATTTAGAGCTAAATCCCAAAATGCCCATTAATTCCTAATTTCTAAAAAGGGGTTCGGGGAGAGGGGTAGAGTTGAATAAAAGCGTATCCTGCAATCCTCATTCAGCAAGCCCTGCCAATGATTTTCTCGTGAGCCGTTGGTATTAGCTGTCATCGTTTCTGCAATCCGCCTCAGCCCAATTTGACCATCAGATCACGCAGCATCTGAAATGTGTCAACATAAGGAACATGAAAAGCCTGGCAGGCATTTGGAATCTTAATTTTGCGCTTAATATTGGGATCAAGCTGCTCAAGTGTGACCACTGTGCATTTCCTGGCCAGAGCATATGATACCAACCACCCATCAGCCACGCTGGCAAATTCCGATTTGGCGGACTCCAAGAACTGTGGATGGCCTTGGGACCAGGCCATGATTTTACGATAAGCAGCGATTACATCATCCTCTGATGTTGATGCAAAGAAGCCGTGAAAATCGCTATTGGACCATATTGCAAGGTCGTCCTTGCCCTGTTTCAGCTCATCCCTCACACGATCGATGCTCAATATCCGCCCGCGATTGGCTTGTTCAACCAGTATTTGCCAGAAGGCTGGAACAATATCAAAAGAATAGTAGCGCATCGCTGCCTCAATGAATACATTTGTGTCGAGAACATAAGAACGAGCAACAGTCACCGTGCCCCTCCGACGAGCCACTGCGCATACTTCTCAAAGGTTCTCCCATAAAGCCCAGTCAGCTGATAAGCATCACGATAAAGGAGGCTTCCTTCTCTTGCAGCACGTATCACTACCTCCGCAAAGCGACGGCCGATGCGTAGATTTTGAGTGGCATAGAAGTCGCCGCCCTTCTGGCCCCTGGCAGCGGCACGATGCTCTCTATCCTTGTAGTCTCGATAGAATTCAAGAAACTCGGATTTTGTGATGAGCCCCAAATCGATCGCCCTGCGTGCGGCGACCAGCTCGCTGACCTTGAAGTGGCGAGCGGCGGCCTGGAAGGGCTCGGTGTCCTGCTTTGCAGACGTCCAGAAGTCGCGCATCCGGTTTGCCGGGACCAGAAATTCTGCAGCCACGCGGTTGCAGACTCGTTCTGTTTCGTCATCTGCCGGCTGGAGCTCACGCAGGTCGAAGGCTGCACTCTTGCCAAACCACAGGTGCGCCAGCTCATGAGCCAATGTGAACATCTGGGCAGCCTTGCCATCAGCGCCATTGACGAATATGAGCGGAGCATATTCATCCACCAGGACAAAGCCCCGAAACTCCTCAGGATCCAGCTTGCGGCGTGTGTTATTGCCGACAATGCTGCTTACAGCCACGAGGACGCCAGCATCTTCTATCCTGCTATACAAAAGTCGCAATGCATCTGTCCATCTGGGCTGATCGGAGGCCCATTCTTCTTCGAGGCCCAGCGTCCGCCTCATCTCACGAGCCAGCTCTTCAGGCTTGATCGCCAAATTTGCAGAGCTAATGAAGCCCAATGGCTCGCTTCCCTGCTCCAGGAGGTACTCTCTCATCCATGCTTGACGACGCTCCATCAACTGGACGGTCTCGAGCAGATCGGGGCTGGGTTCGGGAGGACGGTCCCCATTAAGGGTTCGGAAATGCGGAATGGGAAGCCGCTCTTCCGGCGGCTGGGGCAGAAAGAAGTATCCCAACGGTGTCGATGTTGCCTTGGCAAATCCTTCAAGCTGGCTTAACGTGGGCTGGCTTTTGCCGCTAAGCCATTCAGAAAGCTTGGGGAAATCCTTCTCCAGACTTGTCCGTAGGCGCGAGCGCTCCAGTGCCCAGCGAATAACTGGCTCACTGACGGAGACTGTGACCCGGGTCATACCACATCGATCCTTCGATATCTTATATGTTGAGAACTCCTATAAACCTGCCGATTTTTAATATAGCAAACCTTAGAGGATTCCTATTTACCTGTGATTGAGAGGTTGTTCTTAGAGGCTGGCACAAATTTCGTTCTGATGGCGTCCAATTTCCTTGAATTACCCTCTTTTTCCTTACATTCTTCGATAGCTTCCGCTAAGTCTAAATAATTTTGGCGTTTTTAAGAGTGCAGAGCTGATAGAGGTTAAAAGCGAACGCTGTAACCATCATTTTAACACCAACTCTCTTGACTTTGGTAACCAGCACTCTCCCTGCCCCAAAAACTCTTTTTATCACAGCATGGGGTCTTTCGCCTGGCGATCTTAAA
>JAAZNX010000046.1 GCA_012798025.1 Methanothrix sp.
AAGCAGAGGGTGAGTGTGAAATGGGTTTCTTGGACCGCGTGAGCACAGTTGTGCAGGCAAAGATGAACAAGATCATGGACAAGATTGAGGATCCAAGAGAGACCCTCGATCTGTCCTACGAAAAGCAGCTCCAGCTCTTGCAGAATGTAAAGCGAGGCGTCGCCGAGGTCACCACCTCCAAGAAGAGGATCGAGCTGCAAAAGGCCAAGCTTCAGACAAACATCGACAAATTGGATGGGCAGGCCAGGGAGGCGTTAGCTGCAGGCAGAGAGGATCTGGCGCGCAAGGCTTTGGAGAACAAGGCCGCTTTACAGGCCCAATCTGCAAATCTGGATCAGCAGATCTCCGATCTGAATGACCAGCAGCAAAAACTTATTGCGGCAGAGAGCCGCCTGGCAACTAAGGTTGAGGCCTTTAGAACTCGAAAGGAGACCATCAAAGCTCAGTACTCGGCTGCTGAAGCTCAGGTCAAGGTCACAGAGTCCGTAACTGGGATCAGCGAGGAGATGGCGGACGTTGGCATGGCGGTACAGAGGGCCGAGGAAAAGACTGAGAACATGAAGGCCCGCTCGGCAGCCCTGGATGAGCTGCTCGATTCCGGAACTCTGACCGACCTTTCAGGCGGCGACGAGCTTGCTGCGGAGCTTGCCAAGGCGAAGGCCCAAAGCAGCGTGGATGATGAGCTGGCCAAGATGAAGTTGGAGATGAAGAAATGATAATACGGATTTTAGGCGAGGGCCAGTTCAGGTTGGACGATGAATATCTTGACAGGCTCAACAAGATAGACAACGAACTAGTCAAACACGTATCCAATGGCAACTCAGCTGGATTTCGCAGGGATCTGACCAGATTGATCTCCACCGTCAAAGAGCAGGGAGAGCCCCTCGATCCAGTTGAGATCATATCCTCGGACATCATCATACCCTCTGGCGACCTGTCCATTGAGGAGGCCAAACGAGTGTTCTGCGGCGAAGGGCTGATCAAAGGCTGAGATCGATTCTCTCAGCCCTTCGGGGCTGTTTTTCCATTTGTAGGGTTGAAGCGAATCTGGTTATTAAAACGGCAGAATTTAGGTTTATGGCGCATCAAAAAAAGTGGGTCGTGATCCAAAAACAGGTTGGGTTTTTTGAGCTCGCTTGTGGAGAGCGCTCATGCGGACACGCTTAACTCAAGATCATCTTAAAAAATCAGCATCTCGATAACGCTGAGGTTCATGTGGGTCAAAATTCAAACATATAACTCACCTGACAGTTGTCAAGCTAAATATTGCTATGTTATTTTGGAACCTATGGGCAAGACATCGATGATCGGGCCCTCGCCTTAGTAGGGCTCAGGCCCGATCGCATTTCTTCCTTCCTCTCGCGCGATCTTCTCCACGTAGCACTGAACGGACTTCTTGTAGCCACTCCTCTTTGCAAGCCTATGTATCTCCTTCATCACGCCGCTGCCATATTGCGTGACCTTCTTCTCATGGCGTCTTCGATCCTTCCTGAATCGATCAGTACCTGCTCAAGGGGCAGGCAAAGCTCTCTGGCCACCTGCTGTGCACGCGAGATGTCGTGCGAACCTGATGCTCCCACTACAACGCACTCCAGTCCGGCAAGC
>JAAZNX010000088.1 GCA_012798025.1 Methanothrix sp.
CGCGCTCCTTGTCGAAGTTGTGGGAGGGAATGTCGAAGAAGCCTCCCATGCAGCAGGGTAGCCAGTCTTCCATCCAGGAGGGGCCGCTCTTTGAGATATCGATCTTCATGGTCTTCTGAACGCTGAAGTCACCTATGTAGTCGGTATCGATCATGATTATCGGGTCCTTTATGCCCTGCTTATAACCGTTCTTGCTCTTGCCTACTCCGTATTTTGGCACATTTCCCTTATACATGGGCATGCCCAAGAACTCGCCAACGTGCAGCGTACCCTGTGTCACCTGGTCATCGATCTTCATGCTGATGGAACCCTTGCCGCTGGCAGTGGCCGTTGGAGCAGTGCAGTTTATATCTACTGCAATGTCGCCCTTCAAAGCCCGTGCATACTCAACCTGCCTGTGCATCGATGCAGACTCCTGATAGCTGTTGGCGACGTTCTTGTCCTTGATGAGCGAGTTGTATATCACTGGATGTGCTGCATAATAGCCCGTTCCATAGGCAAAGGCCGTCGGAGACTGGACATTGTCATACTGCCTGGTGTAAGTTATGGCGCTGTTTGGCCCGATGTTACTTTTTGTCCATGCCCCTGTGGTATAATCTATCCAATAGATAGTGTTCGACGATGTCTTCTGCTCATCATACAGTATATCGGCAAAGTCCATGGAACCGCTTCCATGATTGTACTCCAGCATTGAGAGGTTGTTGGTGTTGACCTTCACGTACTCCATGACAAATCCTGTCCCTGTAACGTCGCTAGTCACATCGTTCCTGTGCTTCACAGCCTCTTGTCCGGGATTGTAGTCCCATGTCCCAGCCAATGAACTGCCAATAATTGCCAAAAGCAGAATTAGAGCTGATCCTATTCTGATAGTTAGATGTCCCATTTCAATCCCTCATCTACATTTACAGATACGTCTGGTTCAAATTGCACTTAGTAATATTTAATCCTTTTCCGGTGTTAATTAATACAATTGGCAAAATTTTTTATTTAGTGTTACTGAACAGGCAAGCTCGCTCAGATCGATAAGCTCCGGAACATATCTGCATGAAGAAGTGAAGCATGTTAAATCAGTATCTGTTGACATTATGGCCCTCGAGTCGTACAACTAGGCATCTACTAATATTAATATTCAATATTATTTAGTTATTTAATCATACTAAATAGATAAGTTTATAACCTCATAGGACGAAACATACATACGCTCCATCAAGCGAAAAGGACAGATGTGAAACGGGGAGGCGCATCTGTTCTTGGATTTATTTTTGGCTTATGCAGGGAAGACGCTTTTAGATATGACTGCAATAAATCTCTGTGGCGAAGCGCGATTCGCCAACTTCATATTGATCTATAGCAGGATACCATTGATCTAAGGCCTCCGGCCTCACCGCGAAGTGGGATGAAATGTCGACCAAGATAAATCCAAACCGTGTAAAAATGCCAAAGCAGCTCCCTGAAGAGCGGAGGAGTAACTTCCAGGAGGTAGCCTTGGGCTACACCAGGCAGCAGGCAGAAGAAGAGGCTAGCAGATGCATTCAATGCAAGAGGCCCAAGTGCGTGCAAGGGTGTCCAGTGGGCGTGGAGATCCCGGCATTCATTCGCGCCCTGCGCGAGCAGGATATGCTCGGAGCTGTACTGGCCCTGAAGCGAAAGAACAGCCTTCCAGGTGTTTGCGGTCGGGTCTGCCCCCAGGAAGTGCAGTGCGAGAAGGCCTGTGTGCTGGGAAAGAAAGGCGAGCCCGTTGCCATAGGCAGGCTGGAGCGTTACGTGGCTGACTGGGAGAGGGCCCAGGAGATGTGCTTCAGATGCGAGGCTCTTCCTCCGACCGGCAAGAAGGTGGCAGTGGTCGGATCTGGCCCTGCAGGCCTTACATGCGCTGCAGACCTTGCCAGGATGGGCCATCAGGTCAGCATCTTCGAAGCACTTCACGAAGCAGGCGGGGTTCTGATCTACGGCATTCCTGAGTTCAGGCTGCCAAAAAACATCGTCAAGTCCGAGGTGGACTACGTTTGCTCACTTGGAGCCGACCTGAGACTGGACGCTGTTGTGGGCAGACAGGTTGGTGTGAAGGAGCTTCTCCAGGATGGGTACGATGCAGTGTTCCTTGGAATTGGAGCTGGAGCGCCGCGCTTTCTCAATGTGCCAGGGGAGAACCTGGCCGGGGTTTACTCAGCCAATGAGTACCTGACGCGCATCAACCTCATGAAGGCCTACAAATTCCCTGAGTACGACACACCCATCAGAAGGGGCAAGAAGGTGGCAGTGGTGGGTGGCGGCAATGTGGCCATGGATGCAGCCCGCTGTGCTCTGCGTTTGGGCGCAGATGAGGTTCACGTCGTCTACCGCCGCTCCAGAGAGGAGATGCCAGCCAGGCTTGAAGAGGTTGAGAACGCGATGGAGGAGGGCATAATCTTCGATTTCCTGACCAATCCCACGAGGTTTTCGGGCGACGAGCGGGGTATGGTCAAGGCCATGGAGGTCGTGGAAATGGAACTTGGCAAGCCCGATGCCTCAGGGCGGCGCAGCCCAAAGGCTAAGAAAGGCTCGGAGCACGTCGTCGATGTGGACACCGTCATCATTGCCGTGGGAACTATGCCAAACCCCCTGATCGCCAGCCTCACCCCGGAGCTGAAGACGACCAAATCGGGCACATTGGTCGTGGACGAGCGCTATCGCACGAGCATGAAGGGTGTCTGGGCCGGAGGCGACATC
>JAAZNX010000190.1 GCA_012798025.1 Methanothrix sp.
ACCAGAGCCGCCGATGAAAGCCCGACGCGCTTTCTAACTTGCACAAAATGTGGGTTTAGGTGGAGAAGATACGAATAAAAGAGTTTAAGTTAAATAAGTAGGATGCATCTTCACTGAGGTGGCTCAAGGAATGTTCAAGGCATCAATCAACGCGGAAAATCTGCGCGATGCGATCGAATCGGTATCGTCTTTAGTGGACGAAGTGAAGTTCTCGATTTCGGAAAAGGGCTTGGAGCTGAAGGCTGTAGACCCGGCGAACGTTGCCATGGTATCGCTCAGGATTCGCGCTGAAGCATTCGATTTTTTCAAGGCCGATCAGGGCGAGATAGGCGTTGACTTGGTGCGCTTGAGCGATGTCCTGAGCATGGCAGATAAGGGCGAGAATGGTCAGCTGGAGCTGGACGAAGAGAGCCATAAGCTGAAGATCGGCGTGGGATCCCTGTCATATACCCTAAGCCTGATAGATCCTTCTGCCATCCGAAAAGAGCCGCGCATTCCAGAGCTGGACCTGCCCGCGCACGTCACTCTGCCCGGTGCTGAGCTGCGCAGGGCTGTGAAGGCAGCCGAGAAGGTCAGCGATCACGTTGTGCTGGGCGTCTCAGATGAGGGATTTTACATGGAGGCTAAAGGGGACATCGACTCCCTCAAGCTCAAGATACCCAGCACTGAACTCCTGGGCATGAAACCTGGAGAGGCCAGATCTCTCTTCTCGTTGGACTACCTGGAGGACATGAGCAAGTCCATCAGCAAGGCTCCAGAGGTAACTTTAGAGATGGGCATAGACTATCCCCTTCGGGTGAACTTCAAACTCGGCCAGTTTGTGGAGATCAACTACCTCCTAGCTCCGCGCATTGAGCAAGAATGAGGTCATCTGATTTTCCTTTTACTCAAGAAGCGTCTGACCAGGTTCGCAGTCTAGGATACTCGTTGGACGATCTGATCGGAAAAACATCTTTTAAGTCCGTGCGCGCCAGAGCCGCAGAGAGAGTCGGAGGGGCAATATCAGGCTCCATCCCTGAAAGAAGGGCGAGCTCAGATGTAGGGCATCTGACAGAGCTGCTCTCCTATCCTCTGGCCAGGGTTATGGTCTCATGTCTGCAAGATCCACTCCTCCTGCGCCGCTATGCTCTTGCAGAGGCAAAGCTGGCCTTCAAAAGGATGCACGAGGCGGACGTAAACCTCGTATTGCTAGCAGGCGACCTTGGCCTTCATCCACAAGGGTCTGGGCCCTTGAAGCTCTACTTTGCAGAGTACATACGTGCTGCGCACAGGATGCACAGCCCAAATTGGAAGCTGACCAATCGCGACCTGAAAGGCGGCTATCTCACTGTAACAGAAGAGGAGTTGAAGCGACTCTTGCAGGAGCAGGTCAGGGAGAGGGTATTGAGGGCACTTCCCTTGTCTGTCGACGAGAGTGTCTGCGAGCGGCTTTCTGAGTACCTGAATCCACTGCGTGCTGATCTTGAGGCCTTAAAAGCCCGCAAGAGAGTGGATTTGGGCAAGATAGAGCAGGGGGCCTTTCCACCTTGCATCAAAAAGATGCTGTCCGATGCAGCAAAAGGCATAAACCTGGCTCATACAGCGCGCTTCGCGCTGGTAAGCTTTCTCTTGCAGATCAATATGACTGCCGAGGAGGTCGTTGCACTCTTCAACACCAGCCCGGATTTCGATGAGGAGAAGACCCGCTACCAGGTGGAGCATATCGCAGGCGCCTCGGGAACCAAATACAGGCCACCAGCGTGCGCCACCATGGCCACATATGGCAATTGCCCAGGCGAAGACGATCTGTGCCGTAAGGTCCGACACCCCCTCAGCTACTACGAGAGGCGGATTAGGTCTTTGCAACAGAGTTCTGAAGTGCGCAAATGAAGGCTTTTGCAGCAGAGCCCTCCAGCACTTCAGGCTTTGCCAGGAACCAAACCTCATCGTCTAAAATTGCTTTGAAGCCCAAGCCTGCCTGCTCTGCTGCAGCATGCTCGCAAAAACCCACGTCTGCTCGGCCAAAAGATATGGCTGCAGCGACGGATGAATGCGTTCTGGCGACTCGCACGTACCTGGGATTGGAGATGCCCAGATCCAACATAACCCGCTCAAATGCGAGCTTCATCGTCGAATCCCTATGCCAGCCAACTACTCTCTGGCAACTCATGTCCAGCAGGGCTTTCTCGTCCCGGAAGATCAGTCCCATCTCTCTCTTGTAGCCTTTTATTGCTGCCAGCCCGGCAGGAGGATCTTGCAAGCCTGAGACACAGACCAGGTCTGCGATACCGTCGTCCTGGTACATCCTCCCCCGCATAGATCCTGTGTTCATGAGCTTGATTTGCATGGGAAGCGTCTCTGCCAGCTTTTCCAGAAGGATGGAGTTCTCCCCGGCAATTACGAGATCCGGAGCTTCGAGTTCAGAAAACAGGTTCAGTTCAAATTCCGCTCCCTTTTCCAGGTACTCTACACCCGCGGGAATCTCCATGATACCGTCAGCTCCTGCCAAGGTGGTGATGGATCCGCTGCCCTTGTCCACAGGATAGACCAGGCCGCGCAAGATGCCCACAGCAAGCATCTGCTGGCGGCCTTCAGTTCGAATAGGTCCTGCCAGCCTGCCTTTCGTGCTGTGTCCGTGCACTCTCACACCCAGGGATTTGCGAATGAGAGGGGCTGCAAGCTTTGCGAAGACGGTAAGGGCGCTCGTGGGGTAGCCTGGAAGGCCGATGCATGGCTTGCCTTCGATCTGCCCGAATACTGTGGGCTTGCCAGGCTTCAGGTTTATGCCGTGAAAGACAGTCTCGCCCACGGCATCCATAACCTGATAGATCATGTCGCCTTTACCCGCTGAAGTGCTGCCGCTCACCAGGATGAGATCGCACTCCTGAGCCATCTTCTGCAATGTCTTCGCCATCTTCCTCAACTCATCAGGAAGTATGCCGTACCTTATGGCTGCAGCCCCACACTCCTCGACTGCCATAGCAATTGTTTGGGAATTGATGTCATAGATCTGGCCGATGCCCAAAGGCTCTCCTGGCCGCACCAGCTCGTTTCCAGTTGATGCCACGCCTACTTTCAGCTGCCTGACAGGGACCTCTTCAAATCCCAATGCCGCCAGAACGCCTATCTCTCGCGTGGCCAGCTTTGTGCCGGGGAAGAGCACAGCCTCTCCAAGAGCAATATCGCTGCCCGCTGTCTGCACATTCTCCCCACTGAAGACTGGTCTATGCACAAGTACACGACCATCATCTTCCTGAGCATATTCGACCATGACGACTGCGTCAGCGCCCTGCGGCATCATGGAGCCTGTGGATACCTCTGCGACCTCGCCCCTTCCCACGTGAACCTCGGGCCTGGCGCCCATGGGGACGCTGCCCACCAGCTTGAGGCAGACTGGCCTGTCCTCTCTGGCTTTTAAAGTATCTTCAGCCAGGGCTGCATAGCCGTCCATCGAGGCACGATTGAATCCCGGGACATCCATGCCAGAGACGATCTTTTCTGCCAGAACTGCGCCCCTGGCCTGCTGTATTGGAACGATCTTCACACCAGGCTTGGGAGCATGGCTGAGAACTATTGATACTGCTTCTTCCAAGGCTATGAGGCTGCGAAACTCCTTGCGCATATTATGCCATCATGTGAGCATCTATAAAAGCTCAGGGAATGGACTTTGGTGTTATTTTTAGATAACTTAATGTTAGATATAAAAAACATTTAAATACTTAGAAGTTAGAATTACATAACATGAAGACGAACCTGAAGACGAACATGAAGACGAGCAGATTTTTGGCAGGAATGCTTCTTGGGGCTGCACTGATTGCAGCAGGACTGCTTCTCTCTCTCCTGGGCTACGATGCGCTCTTCGTTGCAGCAGGAGGTGTGGCAGCCCTCATCACGGCAATTGTCAGATTCTGGCAGAAAGGAGATCAGCCTGAGAAGGATGAGCGAACAGACAAGATCAGAGCCTTCAGCCTGGCTTACTCATGGTTCGCGAGCATAATCCTCTCGCTGGTCATATTTTGCATAGTCATTATGGGCATCATCGACCTAAGCGCGTCGATTGCTCTGTCGGCAGTCATCTACATTATGACCGGCAGCGCTATCCTCTTTATCATCGTCCTTAATCGTCGGGGCGATGTGGGGCGGTCATGAAGACGCGCATCAAAGAGCTAAGGGCGAGGCATGACCTCACCCAGGAGGACCTGGCTCGCATGGTCGGTGTGCGGCGGGAGACCATCCTTTTCCTGGAAAAGGGGAAGTACAATCCATCGCTCAAGCTGGCCTACAGGATCTCCAGGGCATTGCAGGCCAGCATCGAAGAGATCTTCCTCTTTGGCGAAGAGGACCTGAAGAACTCATGACTGAGCCTGGAGCTATTTTTGGCATTAAAATGCGATCTTGCAGAGACCTATTTTCATCCACATGGGTGGCCCCCAGGCAATGTTGGGCAAGTCTCACCCTGACCGGCCTCAACGCGTGCCGTCCTGTCTCTCAAGAGATGATCGGCCAGCACCAGTGCCACCATGGCCTCTGCCACAGGCACAATTCTGGGAGGGATCGCTGGATCATGTCTTCCTTGAATCTCGATCTCGGACTGGTCGCCAGATAAAAGGTCGACGGTGCGCTGCCGCTTCGCGATGGAGGGCGTCGGCTTTACAGCAATCCTGCAGACGATAGGAGCGCCAGTGGAGATGCCACCCAGAATGCCGCCGGCATTATTGCTCTCAAACTCGATCTTGCCCTTGCGGAGGATTATGGGATCATTCATCACGCTTCCGCGCAGTCTTGCGCTCTCAAGTCCCGCGCCGATCTCCACAGCCTTCACAGCGCCGATGCTCATCAACGCCTTGGCCAAATCTGCGTCCAGCTTGTCGAAGACAGGCTCGCCAAGGCCAGGAGGAACGCCCTTGGCCAAAATCTCCACTATCCCGCCCAGGCTGTCGCCCTCAGCTCGAACTTTATCCAAGAGCAGGAGCATCTTTTGGGCAGCGACAAGGTCAGGGCATCGAACGGGATTGGACTCTGCAGTGGCTCTCAGCTCATCCCAATCAGAAGGAACGATCTTTGCTCCTATCTCGCCAAGCTCCGCCACGTAGCCGACGATCACGATCCCCTCCCTGAAGAGGAGCTTCTTGGCAACTGCGCCTGCTGCCACGCGACCGACGGTCTCGCGTGCTGAGGCGCGGCCTCCTCCTCGATGGTCCCTTAGGCCAAATTTCATCTGGTAAGCATAATCTGCATGTCCAGGCCGGGGCTTGCTTCGCAGGGCATCGTAGGCGCTGGAATTTGCATCCTTGTTCCAGACGACCATGGAGATGGGAGTTCCTGTGGTCTGCCCCTCAAAGATTCCTGATAAAACCTCCACGCGGTCCTCCTCCATGCGTTGAGTAGATGCCCTGCTCTGGCCAGGCCGTCTCCTATCAAGCTCCCTCTGGATGTCCTCTGCCGCCAGGTCGAGGCCCGCTGGGCAGCCGTCCACTACGACTCCAACGGCGCGTCCGTGAGACTCTCCCCATGTGGTAATGCGAAATATTGTGCCAAATGTGTTGCCGGACATGGAAGACGCCTGAAATGAGTTATCGACTCTATTGTGGCAGCTCATAAATAAGCTCTGCCTTGCAAGGGATCCGTGAATGCGATGAAGTGGGAAGCTTCTTGAAGGTGTTCCGGTTTATTTGCTCTGGAATGGATCTGCGATGCAAGTTTTGGCGATGAAGTGGGACGCAGCGCCTTTTCAGGGTGCAACGGTTCACGCCTTCAGCGCCTCAGCGATCAGTGGCGCAACTGAGACTGTGCTCACGCCCCTGTCCAGAGTGTCCGTAGCCAGCACCGCCTTGACACCTGATCGGTAGAGCTTCAGAACGGCCGATCCAGTCAATACAGGATGAACTGCTGCCAGGTAGACCGATCTTGCCCCCTGCTGGCGGAGGAGCGAGATGGCCGTGGCCATCGTGCCGCCGGTTGCTATCATGTCGTCGAAGATGACCACATCCCTGCCCATAACCTCCAGCTCCACTGGCGCCATTGAGACCTCTGTGCCTGAGAGCCTCGTCTTTTGCAGGTAATCGCATTGCACCCCAAGGCGCGAGGCAGCAGCCTTGGCCATAGCCACTGCACCTTTGTCTGGGGATATGACCACTGCATCCTCCAGGCCCATTGAACGGATCCCGTCTGCCAGAAGCGGTGTGGCGTCCAAATTCTGGGCCTGGCACCGGAAATGCGAGATGATGGACGTGGCATGGATGTTCACCAGATGGACCCGTCCATTCTCGAGGAAGGGATTGAGTGCAGTGGCCACTGCTCTTGCAGTCATGGGCTCGCCGGGCTTGAAGATCTTGTCCTGGCGAGCATAGCCGAAGTACGGTATGACAAGTGATATCTTCTTTCCCTGACATATATCCAGGAGCTGCAACAGAAAAACGAGGTCTTGATCTGTGGGCGTAGATTGGATTATAGCTACCTCGTCTTCCAGCGGCGTCACAACCTGTGTGTACGACTCTCCGTCCGGAAATGTCTTGTAATCGCAAAGAGCCAGCTCTTGTCCTAAAATGGCCGCAACCCTTCCAGCTAAAAGCTGGGAGGCAGGCCCTCCGATGATCATAAAACCTCCTTAGCTGCCTATAACTTTCATCCTGACCTTTGCCGTAGGCGTGACTATGGCTCCCACAGAACGCACATCAGTGCCAAGCTCGATATCCAGCAGAATCTCGAAGATATTCCCTGCAAGCATCAGGGACCGGATGGGCTTTGGATCCTCCCCAGGCGCTATGTAAAAGACGTTCCTCGCTTCGACAGAGAAGTCGCCGGATATTGGATTAGCTGTATGAGCTCCGATGAGACCATTTACCAGATATCCTTCTGCCTCAGCGAAAAGATCATGGGCAGCAGGAGAGCTCATAATTGTATTTCGTATGCCAACGCGCGGAACATCCGAGTATCCGGAGCGCACAGCGTTGCCTGTGGACTTTACGCCATCTTTTCCAGCTGTGTAGCTGTCGTATAGGAAGCCCAGCAAAATGCCGTCTTCGACCAGGACGTTCCTCTGAGAGGGCACGCCTTCGCCATCAAAAGATGAGGAA
>JAAZNX010000104.1 GCA_012798025.1 Methanothrix sp.
ATCGATACGCCCTGTGGCGAGATGCATTTTCAGGACTACTGGGTCGGTCTGAAGGGAGTTCTTCCTGTTAAATCCCTGCGGCTAAAAGGCATAGACATGGCCAGGCCAAGCCCTGGATTTCTAAAACTCCTGAAGGAGGAGAGTGTTGTTCTCTTGGGTCCGAGCAATCCCGTGACCAGCATAGGGCCCATCCTGGCCTTGCCAGGAGTGCGAGAGAGCCTGGTGGGCAAAAAAATAGTAGCATTAAGCCCATTTGTAGCAGATCGACCTGTGAGCGGCCCGGCTGCTAACTTCATGCGCGCCTGTGGCGTGCCTGCAAGCGAAGAGGGAGTTATATCCCTTTTAGGCAAAGTAGATCTTTTCATAGTCGATAAAAGTAGCAGCTACAGGGGAGAATGCGTTCGGCTGGATACACTTATGAGGACCAAAGAAGATAGCATCAGGCTGGCAAAAGAATTACTCGAGCTGATCTCATGTTCCTAGGCATAGATCATGGAACCACGGCCATAAGGTTTGCAACCTCGGAGGGGCAGTGCTGGGAGCTCTCACGCTGCGAAGCAAGCCAGCTCGAAGCAGGGGAGATCCTCAAAAGGGTCAGGCAGAACCTTGTGCGCTCTTGGGTCGATCTGGTTGCCCTGACCTACTCAATGGGCGATGGCATTTCACGCATCGTGCGGCTTGAGGATGCGCCCAATCGAGGCCTGATACAGCTAGATGGTGCGGGGCAGCACGTGGGTGGCGGCACCAGGGTTTTTGAGGCAATATCTGGCTCGGGCTGGCCCACGATTCTTCTGCCTGGAATTCACCGTCAGAGCGATATCGATCCAAGGCTCAAGGTCTTCAGCCATTGTATGAGCCCAGAGAAGGTGGGCTTGGCCTATGGAGTTTATAAAAAAGGTGCTCCCAGCTTCATCGTTTGCGATGCCAGCTCGAATACAGTGACCTTTTGCGTCATCAAGGGAAAGATCATAGGAGCCATTGACGCTCCCATCTTTGCGCCCGGCCTGACGCAGGGCCCACTGGATGTGGAGGCGATCCGGGCGGTGGATGCCGGAAGGATGGCCGCCAATCAGGCATTCAATTGCGGAGGAATCCTCAATAAAATTGGGCATGCCACGCTGGAGGAGTGCTCGCAGGAGGAGAGGATTCTAGCGGTGGAATCTCTCGCACTGTTTGCATCTATGGAGATCAATGCAATGCTTGTCCTTTCAAGAGACTGGAATGAAGCGTATCCTGAGCTTTTTTTAGCAGGCAGCCCGGCACCATTGCTGGTGGAGCGCGTAGCAAATCTCCTGGGAAGAGATGTAAGAGCCCTGAATAGATATGAAGCTGCGCGGGGATGCGCCCTTATTGCCAGGGATGTATTCGAAGGCTGCGAGAGGATACTGGGCCTTGAGATAGATCGGAGAGCAAGACACATGGGGGCAAAATAATGGAAGACATGAGCTGGGATAGCCTCGTGGAGCAGCTCGAGAGGGAGGCATCAACCCTGCAAGGAGGGCGAACGGGGGCTCAGGATCTCAAGAGAAGAGTGGCCAAGGCTTTGCAAGAGGCTGAATCAGCATCATTGGGATTTGAGATAATAGACCGTCTTGAGGTGATGCTGATGGCGCTCACAGAGGCCGCGAAAGAGAACGTATGCACGAATACGAAATGTCCGCATTATAACAAGAAGTGCAAAATGAGATAATAGTAATTCCAGCCCTGGCAAGACCAGGACTGGATGAATTAGATTATCATCAGGATCATCTTACTCCTGACCTGCTATCCGACCATTTGTTCAGCACCATTGGCAAAACGACCACAAGCACGCCGAATACCACTATAGCATATATCTGAGACATGATATCCATCTCTTTTCACCTCCTAGGAAATTGGGGCTGACTATTTCTGAGCGTCTTTGGCAGCAGATAATGATAAACCTTTTGCTGCATGATCTTCAACTGCTTTTATGGTGAAATGGGTATAAAGATAAAAAGGTAATCAACAGAAAAAGGAAAAAATACTAAATGGATAAAATACTAAATGGATAATCTTCAATAAAGGAAAAAAGGTTAGAATTTTCAGTTGTTTTACCAAATTTTGCTAGAATATATCGCCAATAAGCAGAAAGTTTTAAATAAATGGGATGGACCAATGCAGTCTGTACCAAGGTCCTCCCAGAGAGGATCTCTGCAGTACAGGAGATGCATTACGTCAGACTTCACGCAACATGGAGCGCCAAATGTTGGGCACGATGTCACAGTTCTAGGCTCAATCACCTCAGAGGATGCAGGCTTTTACTTCCTAATCGCATCTGCGATAATATTCATGATCGCGGCCCTGACTGGACATTTTGCATAGGCATTTCAATTTTTCTCTCTTTTTCCTGGCAAAGTCCTGTAGACCTTAGCATTTGCCGATATTGCGCCGGATGCCATCATCCTTTGCAATTGCGGGTTTATATCCGAAGTCCTCTGCAAGAACAGCTCAGAGACCAGCTTCTCAAGCTTGCGCCGATCTACGAGCTCGCCTTTTCCAATCCCCGGGCATGTGGGATTGTAGCCTATGTTTAGCAAAGTGTCCCCATTGGACGCCGTCTCCTCCTCTACCCGAAAAGGAAAGAGCCTGCATGCGATTGGCCGAACTGAATAGATGGTGCAGCAGTTTTCATAAAAGACGCAGGTAGTATCCGCCTTGCTCTTCATCACAGGAAGGTCTAGGATTACCTTGCGAGCATCATCCTTGACTTTAACAAAGCATCCATCATAATCGTAGAGAGTGTCCACGAATTTGGCAGGCTCTTTGCCAGTCCTTCTTGCTATGGCATTTATATCTTTTTCAGTTAGATAGATGAGATTGGACCTCTCGCAAAACTCCTTGAGCCTCTCCATTGGGATGAGCTCCTCAAAATCGAGAGGTCTGTTGTGATGGCAGCATGAGCCGCACCTCTGGCATTTGAACTTGACATTTTCAAATATAGCTTTTACAATAACGCGGGGCAATAAATCCCCCCTAAAAAGAAAGAAAAAGAGAAGGCGACTTAAAGCGTCGTCTTCCTTGGATGCTTTTCAGCCAGAACTTGCAGTCCAAGCTCTTCTGCTGACTCTGCCTTCATGATATCGACCATTGCTGCTGCTGGGAAGATCATGGGGGCATTTTCGATGGGCCCGTAGAGGTAGTAGTCAGCACCCACGATTCCGGCTACCAGGTTAGAGCCGATATCGACGGGGGCGAACGCCTCCTTGTGCTGCTTCTTCCACTTCTTCATCCAGTCCCAGGCAGATGCACCGTTGTGGAAGCCTCCGCCCACTGGCAGGCCAAGCTGAGCTTTGACTGCAATGCAGGCGCGATATGTGGCGCCAGATCCGGCTCCGAGGGGCATTGCAGCAGTATCGATGAGTGGCCTGGTGATGCCGCACTCCTTGGCGTACTCCAGCATGCCCTTCTTGGCGCCTCCTGCAGCCTTGGTCAGAATATCCATCTTGCCCTTGGTTCCCTTCTCCATGGCATTGAATGCGAGCACGATTGCTGAATCAAGATCGCTCTCCTTGACTGCAGCCAGCTCTTCATCCGTGATGGAGGCGTTGATGGAGTTGTGGATGGCCCTGTCGGCCACGCCAATCTCAGTGGCATACTTGACTCCAAAAGCCCGCACCTCTGGGGCAGAGGAGTCGATGAGGAACGGATAATCGGAGAGCGCCACGAACCAGTCGATCTCCTTGGCCATGGCCTCGTTGCTCTCTGCGACTATCTGATTCATGCATGTGTTGCCCGTGATCTCGCTCATCTCTACCTGTGTGTTCCAGAGCCTCTCTGCAGCAGCCTTATCGAAAACTCCGTGCTCCGGATCCGAGACGATCTTGTGCCTGGCGTAGAACATGGTGCCGATGCAGCATGTGGGGTACTCACCAGGCTGCCCCCCTATCTTGAATTTGCCGAAATCGAAGACTTCTTGCTTCCTATCAAACCTGAACATCTAAATCACCCTCACCCAATTGCCTGCGTATACGAACAGTATGTATGCCAATATCAAGATCAACCCCGCGCAGATACCATAGGCTGCGCCCAGATCCCTGCCGATGGACTTGCCGGCCCTCATGTACTTCTCTGAGGAGTAGAACTCTATCTTCTCCTCGATCTTTTCCAGCC
Organism: Methanothrix sp.; assembly: GCA_012798025.1. GTDB lineage: Archaea > Halobacteriota > Methanosarcinia > Methanotrichales > Methanotrichaceae > Methanothrix. The sequence continues at coordinate 4,132 of JAAZNX010000104.1, forward strand.
TTGCCATTATATCTCTGAGTTGATCCGGGTCGACCACGGCAACGGGTACTGTTGGTTTTGTGTCTTCTGCCATAGTTTACAAACCCCCCATGAAGGCAAATGGCCCGAGCATCATCACAATGGCAAGGGCAAAGCCAATGGCAAATCCTATGGAGACCGTCGCCAGGACGCCAGAGCTCAGCTTGGTCTCTCTGGCCAGGAGCTGCCCCCTGTACCTGACGCTCTCGACTATGGCATCTATCATAGGCATATTGGGTTCCACGACGGTTGGAATTCCCTGACCGTATTCTATCTCTTCAGCCATTTTTACCTCCCTCCTGCCACCCTCAGAATTATTCCGAATAGGATGAGGACCATGGTCATGCCAAGTGCAATTCCCTCGATCTTGCCAACGTAGATGCCTGCCTGCAGCTTGTTGAGAAGACCCGTGTTGATCACAGTGGCCTCTATGCCCCGCATCCTCGACCTAACCTCGACGACCTCCGCGGCCATGGGCTTCAGCCCACCTGCCTCCTCTTCGGCCCCGCCCTCTTTGATCTCGATGGTCATGGGCTCAACATCAAGGGCGCCGGGATCCTTGGAGATCAGCTCCTTGATCTTTGCGGTGATGGCTCCCATGTCCTCGGTGTTTATCATCATGACCGCCTGCACCTGGTTTCTCCAGCGCTCAATGGACTCGGGCGTCAGGTTCTGGATGAAGGGGATTGCACCCTTGGCTCCAATGATCCTTCCTTCCTTGTCAATTCCGCTTTGCGTAAAAGCCTCAATTGCCTGCCCGGTGATATGGCCCTTGACCTCCATTCCCGTGATCAGGACAAATCTGATGTTGGGGTTGGAGATGACATTTGCCACCATCTTCTCAATGCCGATGTTCTCAGTCTTGCATGGCCCTGCCAATGCTGCGCCCGCCTTGATCAGATCGGCGTTATGAAGGTGAGACCCGCAGGTGCATACCGCAACAGGGCTCTCGGGATTTCCGACCTCGTACTCGCCGGTAATCGTTGGCCAGGGCTCTGATGGCTTCTTTTTAAGCACCATTCCTCAAGCACCTCCACCAAGTGCCTTCCTGACGATCCCCATAGTTGCCGGATCGTTAAATGCCATTACCAACAGTATCACGAATGACAGCACCAGACCGATGATGAAACCCATCCATATGTTGGTGTACAGGCCTGCAATGTATGAGGCCTTTCCGCGGTTGGCGTAAGACGAGAGAAGCTCGTTGTCCGGAACAAGCTGGTTCATCAGGTCATCAGCTATCTTGTCAAGCTTTTCCACCCTTTCGTAAACCGGATCGAATGTGTACAGAACCACGTCCGGCCTCTGCTCCGATACCACTCCTTTCATGGGGTCGAAGATCAGGCCCAGTTCCGGTGAAACTCTAACAAATCCCATTTCCAGACCTCCTCACTGCACCGTTGGCGGCAGAAGTCCCGTTCCGACCACCGCTGCTGCATCCCTCTTGACCAGCTTGTAGTACATCTTGAAGAAGTAGAACCACAAGGCAAAGCCGATGACAAGCTGCAGTAGTCCAGCAGCCAGCCCTTGAGTCAATATAGCCGCAATACCAGTTGCTATCATGGCAATTCCGCCAACCATGATCGCATTTACCAGGGTCCTGTCCTGCTTCTCATCCGGGCCCAAATTGGCATTGAAGGGATGCAGGATGGCAAGGCCTCCAGCAATGAAGATGATGGCTATGTAGCCGGTCATTAGGACGTTCTTCACAATATCAACATACCCCAGAGTACCGGATACCGCAAAACTCCAGCCAAATATAGCCATTGCACCTGCCATGGAAAGGTCTGCGTTGCCCTCCTCCATGACCGGGATGTTAAACTTGATGACTTTATTGGCGAGAACCCCAATGATGTAACCGAAAACCCCAGCGTACACAAGGGTTATGATTGGTCCAAGCAGTCCGAAGCCCAAGGTCTCAGCAACAGATAACCCAAACATGACTGCGATGATGCCCATGCCCAAGGCCAGCATGCCGATTGACGGAACTCCTGTTCCAATGCCGTAAGCGCATATCCTCCGTACGGAATTGGCTCCCATCACCACGGCAAAGATGGCGGCCACTGCTCCGATGAATGAGAACACATCGGTGTTCAACGCAATGTTGAGGATGGCACCCAAGTATATTCCAACCACAGACCCGACAAGGCCGTACATCCTGATCTTCTTTGGGTCAAATGCAGACGGCGCTCCGCCTGCCGCTCCACCAACTGACATTTTAGGCACCTCCTGTGATTAATACTGCCGCTAAAGCGAGCAGGATGCTTGCAATGGCACAGGCACGGAATGCAAATGGCCACTTCTTGAACCTGGGATCATGAAATCCCTCGATTGTTCCCTGGATGTTCCAGGATGCAAGCACAGCGTTCACAAGGAATATGCCGATGGCAAACATGGCACTCAGAGCAGCGTTGCCGTTGATCAGATAAAGCGGATAGTAGATCATGGCACCGCCAAGTCCACCCATCATGCCGCCGATGAGGCCGGAGACGAAGCAGATGGTTGGAATGCCCTGGCCAACCGTTCCAGGAGCCACATATGGCGGCTGGGAAGATCCTGTTATGGGATCGTAGTTGACCTTGGCCGAAGCGAAGGGCACTCCCACGGCATATGCATAAATCCAGGAGCCTGTGAGCATTGTGGAGCCAATCATGATTCCTGCACCCACAGCCCCAGAGGCCAAGATGAGCCAGAGGTTGTCTGTGACAGACATCATCAGGCCGGCGGCCAGAAGGCCTGTCAAGCCCGATCCTGCTGCAAGCTGCACTGTGCCAGTGCCAATGCCAGTGGCCTGAGCCATGGCCGCAGGAGCTCCGCCCACAGGCACGAAATGCACGCCAATGCCTACCAGGAGTCCGCCGACGAGGATCTCCAGGATGTAGACGATGGTGTTGATATCAAAGTTCATGCTGCAATGTCCCCCTTGTACTCTGGATATGGTCCGTACTTTCTTCTGGCGGACTTCTCTATGTATCGATTATAGGCGACCTCAACGATGATAAAGAAAATTCCCATGGCGATGGCAAGAGACGCCTGCGTTACTGGATCAAAGACAGTTGTCCTCCAGTTATCCAGGAAGACCGTCAGTCCAAAGCCCATTCCTGTTGCAGGCCCGCCGAATTTTGTGCAGAACCATGCATTGTCTATTGAGTTCCTCAAGCCTGCTTCGGCCTTCCGGACTATCTGGCCGGAGAGCATTGTATTCAGGCCACAGCCGAACTGCCTGTTTTGAAACTCGCGCTCGCCGCCGTAGTGAATATCGCCCACAGAAGAGCCGATTGCACCTACAGCCAATCCCCAGATCAGAGCGATGATAGGCATCGGGAAGGGGTGCGGGACAGGCAGCATATAAACCATGATGTAAGAAATAGTTGCAATACAAAACGATGTTATCCAGGCATGCGCCATAATCGATGGTGTTGTATACCTTACGATGTCCAGATAGACCCACTGGTTGAACCTCCTCTGGCTGGAGTTCCTGCCAAAGTAGGCGCTCATTGCAAAGACACCGTTGAACAGAGCGGCAACGGATGCGCCTGCCACCAGGGCAAACAGTGCGGGCATCTGGAAGGCCGTGATAAGCGTATAGGCCACCATAGCTGCAGTGGCTGCCCACAGGGCGTTGGCCGGGGGTTCTCCCGAGACGGCCTTGTTGTAGATCCTGTGGGGGTTGCCGACCTGGGCAGCCAGTTGAACCTGCGAGTTAGGATTGCTCTGAGATCCTACATCGGACTCGATATCCTCAGAAGCACCTGCTACCGTCGCAAGGGCTCCCATAGCAGCTATAAGCCCC
>JAAZNX010000215.1 GCA_012798025.1 Methanothrix sp.
GCACTGGCATTGCGTGCCTCGACGCCCAGCACAACCGTTGCCATGTCAGGAACAGCACTGACTTTGCCCTCGCCCTGCACTATCAGCTTGGACACGTTATCCTCAGAGGCCGATACAGGAAAGTTCGCTGCAAGCAGAAGCATAAAGGCCAAAAGCATCGTATTTACTTTTTTCATAAAATCACCATTATAGAATCAGATCGAACAGCTTTAAAGATTATGGTAGTATTTGGAGCCCACAGCGAGATTTGGACTTTGCGCCTTTTCATGAATAGAAAGATCTATACATTACCGGCCTGATTATGAGCTTGAATGGCACTGCTGGAGATCAAGGGCTTAAACAAGCTCTTTTCCTCGGACGGCAAGGAGATGGAGGCCCTGCACAACATCAATTTGAGCATCGAAGAGAATGAGTTCGTATGCTTCATAGGCCCATCCGGATGCGGCAAGACCACCCTTCTCAGGATCATTGCGGGGCTGGAGGAGCCGAGTTCTGGCACAGTGACACTGGCAGGAGATCCGATAAAAGGGCCTGGTCCAGAGAGGGGTATGGTCTTCCAGGAATACTCATTGTTCCCGTGGCGAACTGTCCTGGACAATGTTGTCTTCGGCCTGGAGCTGAAAGGCGTTCCGGCTGCCGAGCGTCAGGCCAAAGGCAGGCAGTATCTTAAAATGGTGGGCCTGGAGCGCTTTGAGGCCCGCTATCCTCATGAGCTATCTGGGGGCATGAAACAGCGTGTAGCCATCGCGCGTGCTCTTGTCAATGATCCCCGGGCCATTCTCATGGACGAGCCCTTCGGAGCCCTGGATGCCCAGACTCGCAACATCATGCAGTCGGAGCTGCTGCGCATTTGGGAGGAGAAGAGAAAGACAGTGGTCTTCGTGACCCACAGTGTAGATGAGGCCATCTACCTTGCAGATCGCATTGTTATAATGTCTGCGCGCCCGGGCAGGATCAAAGACATAATCGAGATTCACCTGCCCCGCCCCAGGAACAGAACCAGCTCCGAGGTCAACCAGATCCGTGACCGCATACTTTGTGATCTACGCTCCGAGATCGTCACCATATGAGTTGGATATAGCTTTATATGCAAAGATCACATAACTGTACAGCCTGTTTTAGCTGGTGAGGCTGTTGGTCGGATCTAGATGGATGGAGCTTCCGCGAAAGGTTGCTGTGGGCGGCGGGGTTGTGATGGAGCTTCCTGACATCTGCAAAGATCTCAAGCTTCAGCCCCGTGCCGTCATCGTCACAGGCCCAAATACAGAGAAAGTGGTGGGCAGAACTATCTTCGAGCTGCTGGAGGACAGCGGTTTTCAGCCCGAGACCCTGGTCACCAGCGCTTCGAAGATGGATGAAGTGGAGCGTGCAATGGACCTGGCGCGTGAAATAGGCGCGGGTTTCCTCATCGGAGCTGGAGGGGGCAGATCGATAGACATAGCCAAGCTCGCCTCTGTGCGCGCGAACATTCCTTTCTTGTCCGTGCCAACGGCCGCTTCGCACGACGGCATCTGCTCTGCACAGGCATCTTTAACCTTAAACGGAGAGGCGACGTCCGTCCCAGCTCAAGCGCCCCTGGCCATTGTAGCAGACACAAAAATAATATCGCGGGCGCCTGCCAGGCTGCTTGCAGCCGGATGTGGCGATATAATCTCAAATTACACGGCCATCCTTGACTGGAAGCTGGCATACAGGCTCAGAAACGAGGAATACAGCGAATATGCGTCTGCCCTCTCAGGTATGACTGCACAGATGATCGTAGAGCTTGCTCCCGGAATTAGACCAGGCCTTGAAGAATCCGCCAAGATTGTAGTAAAGGCACTCATATCAAGCAGCGTGGCCATGAGCATTGCGGGCTCATCTCGCCCAGCAAGCGGATCGGAGCACAAGTTTGCCCATGCCGTGAACCTCATCGCACCGGCAAGGGCCCTGCATGGCGAGCTGTGCGGCCTTGGCACAATTATCATGATGTATCTGCACGGAGGAGACTGGAAGATGATCCGCACTGCTCTCTGCCAGGTTGGAGCGCCTACCGTGGCAGCTCAGCTGGGCCTTGATGCAGAGACTGTGATAGAGGCACTTATCTCGGCCCACAAGATTCGGCCTGATCGGTACACAATACTCGATACCGGCCTTAACCGTATGGCTGCTTCGAGAGCGGCCGAGGCCACAGGAATAATCTAAAAAAATAATTATAGAATTATAATGAAGAAGAGGTCGAAAATATGTCTGAAGCAACCACTCAAATCACTCTGATTGGAACGAAGCTGGCCAGCATAGGCATGGAATTTACCTTCGTGGGCGCAACTCCTGAATGCGAATCCTGCAAGCTAAGAAACACTTGCATAAACCTTGAGCCCCAACGGAGATATAGGGTTGTGGGAACACGCGGAGAGCTGATTCACGAGTGCCCCATCCATGAGGCAGGCGTTCGCGCTGTGGAAGTGGCGGAGAGCCCCATAATTGCGGCCTTGGATTCCAGAAAAGCATTTCCAGGATCCAAGATCGTATTCGAGGCAGTAAAATGCGATGAGACGGACTGCAGCATGTACGAGATGTGCCATCCCACGGGGCTAAAGGATGGCGAGAGATACACAATCGTCGAGGTAGTGGGCGAGTCTCCTGAGGATTGTCCTCGTGGAAATGTCCTGAAGCTGGTGGAGCTCCGGCGCTAGATGCAAAGCCTCACTTACTCTCGAAATGTCTTCCTGTCTGTAACGGACCTATGCAAAAACCGCTGTGGTTATTGCTCTTTCCGACGTGATATTGACGAAGCCCATTTAGTCAAAAGACACGAGGCTTTTCGCCTTCTCGCCCGTGCTGCAGAGGAGGACTGCAGCGAAGCGCTCTTTTGTCTTGGAGAAAGGCCATGGGAAGTGCCGGGTTTCTCCAGACTCCTGAATGATGCTGGTGTATCAGATCTCCTGGATTACCTGGTGGAACTTTGCGAGCTTGCAATAGAGCTCGGGTTACTTCCACATACAAATGCAGGAGTTCTGGAAAACGGTGCCCTTCGGCGTCTGCAGCCTTACAATGCATCAATGGGGCTGATGCTGGAGACCGTCGCCACTGTGCCAGCTCACGATCGCTCTCCTGGAAAAAATCCAGATGTCAGGCTAGACCACATCGCCAGGGCCGGCAGGCTGAAGATCCCCTTCACCACAGGAATATTGGTTGGCATCGGCGAGAGCTGGGCTGATAGAGAGAGGTCTTTGATGGCTATTGCAGATCTTCACAGGGCTTATGGTCACATTCAGGAGGTGATAGTCCAGCCGCTTGATCCAAAACCTGGTACAGCGCTGGCCGACTCGCAAGCTCCAAGCATGCAGGAGCTGTGTTCAGTTGTTAGAATGGCCCGGCAAATTCTGCCGAGCGATGTGGCTGTGCAGGTTCCTCCAAACCTCGTCAATCCTCTGCCTCCAGTAGAGGCAGGTGCAAATGATCTTGGGGGGTTGAGCCCATTGACTCTTGACAGGATAAATCCCGACCGGCCATGGCCATCTCTTGAGGAGCTGAGAGCATGCCTCAAGGGCTACGCACTAAAGGAGCGATTGCCGGTTTATCCCCAGTTTATCCGGCGTGGCTGGCATGGCGCAAAGACCAGAGATCTGGTTGCAGCCCTGGCTGGAGAGGACGGGCTTAGGGAGAAAAAGTATATCTTCTAGGGCCGTGACTTGCTAAGTTCGTGAATAAGAATTGGATTGAGATTGGCATAAGCACAGGGCTCGTGCTTCTCATGATAGCGTTCATTCTCGGGGCACAAATAGTCATGCCCGCGGAACTCAGGTCGTCCTGTTTCGCACTGACCGTCTTGTTATTCATGATTGCTATGGGCCTTGCAGGCATGAAGCTCGTGGATATTTAGAGACGGTAGATATAAATATAATAATACACATTTTCCTTCAAGGGGTTTCTAGATGGCAGGGTTTCTGGAAAAGCTCAAAGCTATAGGTAAGATGGGAGAGGAAGATTACTCTGATATAGATCTGGGCCAGTTCGAGGAAGCGGGCAGCTCCCAGGAGATCATCCTGAGGGTAGCGGAACTGGGGAAGATCGATGTCCTTCCGGAGATCAAGCAGGAAATCTACGCAGGGAATATAATCCTAGTGGACATAGCAGGATTGAAACGGGATAAGGCAGCCTTGGATAGGGCCATTGGGGAGCTGAAGAAAGCGGCTGATGATGTCTCTGGAGATATTGCAGGCATAGGCGACGACCTCGTGGTCCTGGTGCCAAATGGAATAAGGATAGACCGCGAGAAGGTTGTCGGAGGTAAAGATTGAGATTAACAACAGCTGGTGATTGTCCCGTCTGCAATCGCCAAATGCAGTTCACCTGGGAGACCCAGGAGATACCCTACTTTGGAGAGGCTATGGTCATCGCAGGCGTTTGCACATGCGGATTTAGGCACAGCGATACCATTTTATTAGGTCAAAATGAGCCTGCGCGCTTCACTTTGCAGGTAACAGATCCTGATGACATGGACGCCAGGGTGATTCGATCCTCCAGCGGCACAATTCGCGTTCCTGAGCTTGGCGTGGATGTTGAGCCGGGGCACGCATCCGAGTCCTACGTCTCCAATGTGGAGGGCGTCCTGTCCAGGATCGAGGATGTAGTTAACTTTGCCACCCGGTCGGCGCGAGATGCGGGCAGCGTTGAGGGCGCCAGGAGGGGCGAGAGGATCCTTGAGAACATCGCACTTGCGCGACAAGGCAGGTTCAAGCTGACAGTCATACTGGAGGATCCCCTTGGAAATAGCGCCATCGTTTCGGATAAGGCTGTTCGATCTGTGCTCAGCGCAGAAGAGGCCGAAGGCCTGAAGACGGGCATGCTCATATTGGATGTATGAGATGATTGTGGCAAGCGGCGGCACTGGCACGCCCAAGCTTCTTTTGGGCTTGAAGGAGCAACTTGAGCCCGATGAGCTTTCAGTTGTCGTGAACACCGCTGAAGACATGTGGATCTCGGGAAATCTGGTCACACCCGATCTGGACACAGTGCTCTACACACTTGCGGGCATCATCGATGAGCAGAGGTGGTGGGGAATTGCGGGCGACAGCTTTCTCACTCACGAATTCTTGCACAGCCTTGGCAGGTCAGAGCTGCTCGCCCTGGGTGATAAGGACCGTGCGGTACAAATTTTTCGCTCTGACCTGATGCGCCAGGGAGAGAGCCTCTCGGATGCGACGCGGCATCTGGCGCAGGCCCTGGGAGTAAAGCAGAGGGTGATTCCAATGACCGACGATCC
>JAAZNX010000024.1 GCA_012798025.1 Methanothrix sp.
CAGTGACTATTGTGACTTACCGAGACATCTTCCAGGACGAGGCCGGGAAGAAGAGCAAGTTCACAGATGAGTTTCGCGATCTATGTGCTCGGATACTGCTGGACAAGCAAGACATGGCCAGGCTAGGGTTGAAGGACGGCCAAAAGGTACGAGTCCAAAGCGAGGTGGGCAGTGTGATAGTAGTTGCCAAGACCTCGGATGAAGATCCACATTCAGGGCTCGCTTTCATGACCTTTAGCCCCTGGTCCAATCAACTGGCTGGGGAGGAGGAATGCATTGCGGGCAAACCAGGAACTAGGATTGCTGCGAAGGTATCGCCATCTGATGAGGGCGTCACCCAAATATCAGAGCTCTTGCAGAGGATGCGAGCCTAGGAATTAACATGAATCTCATTTCCATAGCAGATCTCTGCAAAGAAGATATGATCCGCCTGCTCGACGGCGCTGATGCCTTCAAAGCCCAGCGAGGTCATCATGGCAGGCCACTGCAGGGAAAAAGCCTGGCCATGATCTTTGAGAAACCATCCACGAGGACGCGCGTCTCACTGGAAGTAGCATGCTCAGAGCTTGGTGGGCACCCGCTTTACCTATCAGCTGGCGAGCTGCAGCTAGGGCGCGGGGAGACGGTTGCCGACACTGCCCGTGTGCTGTCGCGCTATGTGCATGGCATCACGGCCCGCGTCTTTTCTCATAATACAGTGATTCAGCTCGCAAAGCACGCCAGCGTGCCAGTGGTCAATGCACTCTCGGACTGGGAGCATCCACTGCAGATACTGGCTGACCTGCAAACGATGAGACAGCATTTCGGTCGATTGGAGGGCCTGCGCGTGGGCTGGATCGGAGATGGGAACAACGTCTGCAACTCTCTCATCCTCGCTTCGGCCATCCTGGGGATGGAGGTTTGTGTGGCCTCGCCTGCAGGTTACAGGCCAAAGGCCAGAATAACGAAAGAAGCAGAGAGGCTTGGAGGCAGGATTGCAATCGTCTCAGAGCCGGCGGACGCTGCCAAGGAAGCTGATGTTCTTGTCACGGATACCTGGGTCTCCATGGGAGATGAGGCAGAGGAGGCGGAGCGTCTCCGCGTCTTCGGAAAGTACCAGGTGAACTCGGAGCTGATGCGGCTTGCCAGCGAGGATGCTATAGCACTGCACTGCCTGCCTGCTCACCGTGGTCAGGAGATCACAGACGAGGTGATGGACGGAGAGCAGAGCGCAGTCTTTGAAGAGGCTGAGAACAGGTTGCACACCAGCAAGGCCGTGATGGCTTGGCTGATGAGCGAGCCTTGAGAGCAGGATCTTCGGGCTTTTGCGCATCGGGAGCATTCTGCAAATCTTGATGGGATCGCAAAGTTCTAGTAGAGCACTGTATCTAATAAGGCCAGGCCTCGAAAGGAGGCAGCGACGTGCGCGGGGGTTGCCAAGTGGTTAAAGGCGCAGGGCTTAGGACCCTGTCACGAAGGTGTTCGCGGGTTCGACTCCCGTCCCCCGCACTAATTTACGAGTAAAGCATAATACCATGAGGCGTACTATTCTTGATTTGGTGTGCCTTCATGGCAATGCCTGATAAGTCCAGATATGTCTACTTGTACCTCCCTTCTGCCGAAGATAAGGCCTGCTGGGGATAGCCTGGCCAAAGAGGCCGGAGTACCTTCTCGCTTCTTTCCTGAAGTCCTTTCTCCAGGTTTCTTGCAGCCTCTATTACGGCCTGAAATGGCATCATGCGAGGAAAGGCTACGATGCCCAAGCGCAGCGGCAAACGGTCCAAAACGCTGCCAAATTCCTCTTCCCAGGCTCTAATAGTACAGTTTACACATTCAGACACCGGCTTTTTAGTGGCACCGATACAAGGAATCGAAGGGGCGAGAGCTCCAGAGGGATGATCGGATGATAGGTGCCAAGAGTGCCAACGTCATCCATCCTATTTTGGCCATAAGTTGCACCAGAAAACCGATATCAATTAGACGACTAAGCTCAAGAACGGTCCAAGCCAACGATAATGCTCACCAAAATTATGGCCACTATGAAGGCATAAAAAGGATCCACGAAGCGAAGTATACGTCTTTCGCTATAAAACCCATCCCAGGTCTGGGAACGAATTTTTACGCTAAACATCCGAAACGCATTTATAGCTAGAAATAATAAAAATGCACAGAAGGGATTAAATCTATTTAATTAGCTAAAGTAATTGTTAGGGATCGAGGGGATGGAAGGGAGTAGATGAGAAGAGGTAGCTTTAGGCGCAGACTACCTCGTGGTAGACGCAACTTATTGGCAAGCCCAGCTCTGCTTGGTGCGGCCGTCTTTCTGGTTCTCCTGGTTCCTGCTCTGATCTATCTCTTTCCGCATGCCCCAAATTCTCATTCTGCGCTCTCTTCGTCGTCCCATCTCGCTGATGATATGTCGTCTCCCGTAGTAGAAACGAATAGCGCCAATGCTTCTGAGCAGATCTTGCGGGTAGCTTCAGCGGATGCCTCTTTGCTTGCCACTGTCAACTCTTCCTTGGGCTTATCTAGGATTTTTCTCGAAAATACAGGCTCCTCTGAGCTGCAGCATGTGAAGGTCATGATAGGGGAAAAAGAGCTGGGGATCCTCTCACGTCTCGTTCCCGGAGAAAAGAAAGTTCTGGCCACAAAAGGCAATGCAGAGAAAATATTGGTATTGGCCACTGACCAGGCAGGTCGAGAGATCATGGGCACTGTAAAGTACATCCAGTCGACCGCGTCCGCGGCATCCTCAAGTTCAACTGAGCAAGAGATCCAGCTCAGTACCCTATCCTCTTCAACGGCCTACAGGGCGGCAACCGGCTCCTCTGCCCGGGAAGTTGCAACCAAAAGCCCGGAGCCAGAAAAAAACGCTATATCTGAAGTTCCCCGCTTAATCCTGACGATCTCTTCAAATAAAACCGAGGGCCTGGAGGGAGATATGGTGGGTTATAGATGCACAGCGCAGAACTTGGGACCAGTTGAGCTCTCCAACGTCAAGATATTTTGTGCTGGCAAGATGGCCTCCACCAAATTCCTCCCTCCTGGCGAGGAGCTGTTTTTGGATGGGGCCCTGCGAATAGAGGATAACGTGCAGCTCTTCGCAGGCGCTGTTGGTGAGGATGCCAAGGGCAATATCTACACGAACAATACCTCGATCGCCATTTGGAAGGTCTCTTCCCAGATCAAGCTGGAAGTTGAAGCCCCAAAGAGCGTTCATCGCAATGAGAATGTCACCATCCACGTCAAGGTTGAAAATTGCGGCAGCGGAAACCTTACCGATATAAACGTCTCCGACTGCGTTGGCGAGATCGGCCAAATACCTGCACTGAGCTCTGGCTCTGCCCAGCTGCTGCAAAAGGACAGGACGATAAAAGAGAGCATTCATTGTGATGTCAGGGTCGTCGCACACGATTCAGCGGGCCGCGAGGTTTACGCAAGCCATGGCCTTGACATTTGGGTGTTGAATTCTTCGCTGCAGATCCAGGCAGAGAACGCAAAGGTCAGAACATATCCTGGTGAGCCCGCTGAAGTTATTTGGGTCTTGAAAAATACCGGTGAGGAGATCCTCAAGAATGTAACACTGGATGGTGACGGCAAAAAATGCATGCTAAGGGAGCTGACTCCTGGAAAATCAGTTCGGATGGCCGCGATATACTGTAAAAACAGCACCACATGGATAAACGTCACAGCGCGGGGCGAAGATGTGAGCGGATATGCGGCCTTTGCAGAAGGCAGCGTCCACCTCACAACTCTCAGACCTGCCATCAGCCTGAAGATCATGCCTCCGGAGCTGGAAGTATGTCCCGGCGAGACTGCGGACATAAGCGCTCTTATCACCAATTCAGGAGACGATGCCCTCACAGATGTCGTACTTACCCAGGACGGTGCTACCCTGGCAACCATTGACCGCATAGATCCAGGCGAGTTCAGGGTTGTAAATTCCCGAACTGTCATATCCGCGAACTCCACCATCCAGTTAGAAGTGTCTGGAAAAGACTCGCGCGGCCAGACCTGGTCAGATGCTGGCTGCGTAAAGGCAACCGTCGTAGTCTCAGCGCTCAAGGTATTCGTCAGCGCCTCGCCGCCTGCCGTGACTTTGGGAGGCAGCGCCAACATCACCTGCACAGTAGCAAACACTGGAAGCGTTCCACTTTACAACATATTCGTGATTAGCAAGCAGTTCGGACCTCTGGGCAACGTCGAATATCTAGCACCAAAGCATCAGACCATGGTCTTTTCGCTGAAGTCCGTCGAAAAGGCTGCAAGCGACGTGGTATTTGCAGAGGGATTCACCCAGGACAGGAAGTCAGTGCGGGGATCGTGTGATCTGCACATCGACCTTTTGGCATCACCTCAGAAGGAGACTGAGCGCTTGGAGCCATATCGCAAAACATCGCAGGATTTGGGCACCAAGATACTAGGCGCTAATATCAGTTGCGGCAACGTGAGCATGGCCTTTGGCCTGCCATCAGAAGAAGAGACAACCTTGGAGTTCTCTCAGAAGATCGCAAGTGATATAGATAGCTCTACAGTGCAGTCCAACAATATGGTTATGGATGGAATTTCAAGCCTTCTGCGCTATGTAGAAAAGATCCTTGGGAGGGTCGACGACGGGCCTCAATCCTCAGCAGCCAGGGAGCTCTCTCCTGAGAGCAGGGAAGACCTTTCGGCTTCTGAGAACTATGAGCTGAGCATTGCAGGAGTTAAAGGCTCGGAGCACGGGGCGATAAGCATCCTGGATGTGAGCGCAACGCCATCTCAGCCCGCCGCCGGAGAGCCAGTTAAGATATCTGCACATATAACGAGCCCTGCTGGGATAAAATCTGCATCTGTGAAGTTTGGCATGGCCGACTCTCCTCTTACCAAACAAGATATGCTTGAAGTGGATAGAGTTCACGATTCTCCGATGGTTCTGGAGTCGGGCAATTCCATGGATGGATACTGGAGCTGTTCAATTCCTGGCAAAGACTCCGGGGTCTACATGGTGCTATCTGTCTGGATGACAGATGGAAAGAGCATAGCTGAGGGAGGGCCTTACATGCTCCACTGGAGCACAGTTAATACTGCAACCTCTGCAGCGCAAGGCAGCAATGTCGGAGCGATCGCTCCTTCTGCTGCGAAAAACGGTATGCTGTTCATCGAATCATCTTCCGTTAAAGGCAGAGGAGAGGTCTCCATAAAAGATAGCTTTCAGGGGTCAGCTATGAACTATAATGAGAGGATGATAGGCAACGGATCCATCAGCCTTGAGACTTTGCGTTGCATCGACCGGAAGAGCGTGGACAACTTTACAGAGAAGAAGGATCTGGTCTTCACGGGTGGCAATCTCAAGGGTCACCAGACAGTGGAATCTCCCAGATTTCAAGGGGGTCTGGGTGCCTCGGTAACGCAGAGGTTCAACCTCAGCCATGTGGACAAGAGCGAGACCTCCAGCGTCAGCAGTGCCAGCCCAACCAACAACACCCTGACCTTCAGAACCGACCAGGCCTTCGACGGGACCTGGAATATTCAGACCAAATATGCTAAATTCTTCAAGAAGATAAAGGCCGATCAGCAGTACACGGGCTCCTTCCAGACAGAGAAGACAATCAAATTCCAGGACGCTGGGCAGAATTGATGGGCGTGGTCAGAGCCCATTTAGGCTGAATTCTGCACTATCGGCTGTTTCTTCATCTCTTATTATCGAATTGATGCCGTTTAGATCCTGTAATAGATCAAGGCCTGATGTCGTCGTTTTGTATGTCCTATTCTCTTTTATGAGATATCCATGCTCTGTCAGCCATTCTAGATACGATCCAGCATTCTTGAAATTCAGGTTGATCTGGTAGACTATTTTAGTCTTGGTCACTCCATCCGACCTGCACATATCTAGAATCCTCTCCAGTATCTCCAGCTTATTTCGCTGTGCCATTTTTTTTCAGCCCTCATCGAGAATGCCTAACTAAAGATAATATCTTCATGAGAACTCATAAAACTTTCGTAATTTTTGAAGCTAACTACTGCTCTGTTTCAAAAAGCATTAAGTCGTTAGAATTCGAAATATTCTGGAAAAAATTGAAATTCGTCGGACTCATTTCTTCAGGGCTGCGACGATAAAAGCATCCAGGTCCTGCACAGCCCTTTGCAGCTCTTCATCCTCCGCTAAACTCTTGAGTTTGGCCAGGTCCCTGCGGAGAGGTCCGAGCCGCAATGTGATGCCCTCGCCTTCGCTGGATGCAGCGAGCTGGCGGATCTTATCCAGCCTCTTGAAATGTGCATTTGGCATTTGCAGAAGACCGAAAAGTTCTACCAGGGCTCTTTCGATCCTCTTGCCGCGATCGGTCAGCTCCAGATATCTGATCCTACCCTCCGGGCGGGAACGAATCAATCCATGTGCCTCAAGCTCTGAGAGAATACTGGATGTATGAGGAAATGTGGAGTCAATGCGCTTGGCGATCATGGCAGCATAAGCTGGCTTAAGTTCTCCGACCGCCAAAAGGGCTAAAACGGGCTTTTCCCGAAGGAAAAGCCGTTTCAGTGATTCAGACATGGCTTATTTACGAACCTCAGGCTACAACAGATGTCGAATTAGCCTGTACCTGGGTTGGACGGATAGGCACAGCCTGCAAAGCTTCACTTGGCAAAGCTATGTCTAATCGCTTGTTGAAGTCGTAATACAGATCGTATGTTTCAATACTGACAGAGATCTCCCCGAGCCGCACTGATTGGTTGAACATCTTCATCTGGCCTGTGGTTGGATCCATGCCAGCGATGAGCTCGGGCGTCATGTTGAAACTCATGATGCTGTGATATTTTACTGGCAAATATGTCTCCTTTGAGATCCATACATATTTTTCGATCACACTCGTCTTATTTAACTCAGTGCGGTTAATGTTAGGCATTAGCATCGGATACTGAGTCAACTGAGCGGCTATGCCGAATGCTGTGTTGTAGAGGTTCTCCAAATCAGCGCTGCCTGTTATGATCTTCAGCTTATAGGCATCTGTGCCCTCGACACTCTCCGAGCCTACCTTCTCAAGCTGAGATTTATTGATGTCCTCTGCCAGAGCTTTTACCTGGTTGTTATTGTCTTTGCCCCAGATCACTTCAGCAGACCTCGGATCGACAAGATGTGTCCAATTTCCGGAATCATTTTTTACATAAGTTGAGTTTCCTATCTGGTACACAGCGGCGTGTGTGGTGCTGGTGTTCTCAGCCTGGCCGGGCATCTGCACAGTGATCTTGGTTGAGCCTGTGGCAGTTGCCTGATAGCCAGAAAGGTTCACGAACGCTATTGTCTCAGCGCTCTCCATGATGGTTGTAGCGTTCTCTGGTGTGGCATTGATCCCGACTGCGTTGAGCTTCATTGTCTGAGCCATAGAGCTTTTGAGGCTGTATGAGCTCAAGTTCTCTGCTGATTTGATCTCCAGCGTCTTGAGCTCCTCTGCGCTCTTCTCGGCGCCGTTACCACTTGGGCTTTTCTCCATGCAGCCCGATACGGCCACTGCTATGAGCACAAGAACCAGTAATATCTTATTCATGTCATCATCTCCGAATAATTACACTGCAACGAATTTGCATAACTCGCGCCTGAGTCCATAAGATGTGGGGATTCAATTTAAATTCTTTCCGATTTTTACTCCCCAAAGCCGGACATGGCCATTCACTTGGACCTGGCAGGCTTGAACTTCTCGCCAGTGATCATCTCAAAGAGTTTGATGTAGATCCTGCAGGTTTCATTCACAACTTCGGGAGGCAGTGCTGGTATGGGAGGCTCGGCGCAACCCGCACCTCTGGCGGCATAGAGCAGGTCCTTGTAACCAGTTTGCCGATAGTACTGGCGCACATACTCCTTGGATAGGTCCACGAACTCCCCTGCATCATGTCGGGCCTTGTCCCAGAAGCGGTCCTCGTCTGCCGTTCCA
>JAAZNX010000022.1 GCA_012798025.1 Methanothrix sp.
AGGCTCAGCCTCTCGCGCGATCTCCAGAATACAATCCAGATCTAGACCCTCATTTACGATCTCGCGGATCTTAACAAGTCGCTCCTCGAACCCTTCATGCCGCGTCTTGCCCTCCAAAACAGGAACCAGGCCCAGATGACGCATTGCTAGATGCATATCATCGTTGCGCCGGATGACTCCGACTACTTTTACGCCTGCATAGCGCTCGATCTCCGCTCTAGCTTTTTCGGCATGCCTCTCGCTCCCCACCTTGTTTAAGATGACGCCCTTAAACTGAACATCCGGATCAAAGTCCATGTAGCCTTTCACAAGTGCCGCACAGCTTCGCGTAATGCTGCGGGCATCGACCACGAATATAACAGGAGTCTTGAGCATCTTCGCGATCTGGGCCGTGCTGCCAAGGTCGCCGTCGTAGCCCTCGTAAAGGCCACGCACACCCTCGATCACTGAAATGTCGGCCCCTTCAGCTGCATGGGCGTAGATCTCCTGGATCGCCGCAGGCTGCATGAGGTACCCGTCCAGGTTGCGACAGCTCCTGCCTGTAATCCAGGTGTGGTAGCTGGGATCGATGTAGTCCATGGCCACCTTAAAGGGCTGGACCCGAAGATTGCGGTTGCGCAGGGCAGAGAGCAGGCCTGCTACAATGGTCGTCTTGCCGCTGGAACTTCGATCCCCAGCAAGCAGAATGCGCGGGCAGTTGGCACTCATATCATTCAAATCCCAAGCTTTTTTTTAGGCTCTGGTCAGCTCCATGAGCCGCTCGTCCGTCAAAGGCTCTGGGATGGTGGGCTTTGCCATCGACATGATATCCCTGGCCAAGGCCCTGTAAACATCGGCAATCTGTGAGGCTGGCGCGCCCTCGATGACCGTTACCGCCAATCGCTCGCATTTCTGCACAATTGGGTCTTTGGGAATGAATGCAACCATGCGGCTCTTCAGCTCCCTGGCAAAGCTCTCCACGATCTCGCGCTCACCTGCAGCCTCGCGTGAGTTGCATATAACTCCTGCGAGGGGCGTGTTCAGGCGGCGCAGGCCCTTGCAGATGTTGTTGCCAGCGTACAGAGGCATGTACTCTCCTGAGGTAATGATGTAGGCCTGGCTGACCAGCCCCTTCCTGATGGGTGCTGAGAAACCGCCGCAGACTATGTCTCCAGGCACATCGTAGAGCACGAGATCGACCTCCTCCATGGCCCTGGAGACCTTGCGCAAGAAATCGATGGCCACAATTATTCCTCGACCGGCGCAGCCAACGCCTGGCTCCGGGCCCCCTACCTCGATGCATTTCACGCCCTTGTATCCTGAAAACACGACGTCTTTTTCTTTGATCTCTCCGCCTCGTTGAATGAGGTCCATCATGGTCGGGATCCGCCTACCCACTAGGGTAATGCTCGAGTCGCTCTTAGGATCGCAGCCAACAACCAGCACCCTGTGGCCTTCTTCAGCGCAAGCCGCGGCTATATTTGAAGCAGTACACGACTTGCCGATACCACCTTTGCCGTATATCGCAACGTGTTTAATAGATGACATCTAACTCCGTTTCGCTGTTGGTCAGCCATAGGATATACAGCTTATCCAAGATTCATTCAAAAAGAGGTGTTCGAGCATCAGAACTATTTGGAGCATCGCAGCAGCCGCAATTCTTACTCTGATCTTGGCGTTTCCTGTGCATGTGCCAGGCGTTTTCGCTCAGGATGCTGTGGAATCAGCTTACGTGCGGGGCCATATTAGCAATGGTGACGGTATTTGGCGCGCAGACGACTTCGGCTGGTTTTACTACGATCTGGACATGGATCAGGGGGGAGAGCAGCTCCAAATAGATATGGATGGCCGGTCGGCAGATAAAAACAAGATCGTTTACTCGTCAAATACATGGTCCAAGCCATTTGATTATGAGCCCTGGGGAAGCTACATGGCAGTGGCATTCCTGGGAAGGCTTTTCCTGGCCGGTTATCCGGAAAGCTCCTTCACCGAAGAGGTCAGTGAGCTGGGAAAAGGCATGCTAAGAGAGGTCCTTCTGGATGAGAAGCAGACCTTCACTCTGACCTATAACACCACTTTGCCTCTGCAAAGCGGCTATGTCCTGACAGTAAAGGAGGTGTCTCGGAAGAGCAATGTGGTGAACTTCGTTCTTTTGAAGAATGGGAAAACCATAGATTCAGCTATTGTGAGCATTGGCGGAACTTACGTTTACAAAATAGACGATGTCCCTGTGATCCTTGTCCACCTGTTCAATGCAATGAGCGGCGGAAAATCGGGTTATGTCGAAGTAGACGCAATCTTCCAGATCAGCGACGAGCCCGCAATCAAGCTCTTTGAGGGCGGAAGGCTAGGATATTTGGAGCTCACAGATCTCTCTGAAGACGGATTTAAATTCCAGAATTACAAAGCCCTCTCCTTCACCAGAGATTCGGTGATCCCGCTGACAAGCAGCCTGGCAATAGTTGTGATCGACAGCCCCAATCTCTACTATTATCCTGAAGGAGGCTTCTTCGATTATGGTGTTCACGAGATTCGCGGACCGACATTTAGTGCCACTTCATTCATTCCGGTGAAGCTTGGCAACTACAACTCTTCCACCATAGCCAGATGGAATGCCGGGAACTACAGCGGATTTTACTTTGATCCTGAGAAGAGCCTAGGTGACGAGACATTAGTCCTTTATAATGTTCGTGGAAGAACTGTCCTTCCTCCCTCCAGGCCAAAGGTCGATGAGGCAAACAGGACGGCATTCCAGGACGGGTTTCAATATACCTCGTTTTTGCAGCCCAAAGAGTTCGATTACAAGCCCTGGGGGAGCTATTTCGTCATGAGCTTCATGGGTATGCAATGGTTCGCAGGATATGATTCCAGCCTTTTGGGAAAAAAGGCTACCAAGAGCCTGCTAGAGCACGAGTACCTTGGCCGGGTGCTCATGGATAGCGAGATGCGAGGAATAGTCGTGGCAGGCAATTATTCTCTTGCGGAGGGGTATATTATGCACATTCGCGATGTCGGAGACGACAGCATCTTCATTCAGCTTCTGAAAGACGGGGAACAGGTGGACAGCTCAGTGGTCAAGTCCAATTCCACCTACATTTACAAGAAGGATCTGGGTGACGTCGACGATCTGCCCATAATACTGGTGCATGTGGACAATGTGTTCGACAATGGAGGGCAGCGATTCGCGACAATCGACGGCATCTTCCAGATCTCTGATCAGTATATTCTGCCGGTGGAACCTGGCCTCGGCATGGGAGACATGGAGATCGTGTCCACCCAGCCCGGCGTTATCGTGATGGTCAACAATGATCACATCAACCTCAACCGCGACTCGAGCGTTGCAATTGGCCCTGGATTGAACATCAAGGTAGCGGATAACGATACCCTTCGATATTATCTATTCACCTCGGAGTATGTCGTTCCCAGGCCAAGCCCTCCCCTGATCTATCTGCCCAGCAATGTGACCTTACCGGAAAAGGCCAATTTCTCAATGTTCGTTGTGGCGGCTGAGATTCGCCAGGTTACTGCAGACATCCTAGATTCCAGCAACCTGACCATCTCCTCAAGGGACATCACCCAACTTGCTCAGGGCTCTGGAGAGCACTGGAGCTTCTCCTGGGACTGGAATCTCACAACCTTGCAGCTGGCCGATGACAATAGCCCGGTTATGGATGCGAACGGAGGGCCTGTGCCTGGCTTGCTCTACCTCAATCCAGCTACAGCACCCGTCCATGTGGCCGTAACATTCGATCCAACGGGCCGAATTTCATCCATAACTGGCAGCAATATTGCATACTACGTCTCTGAGATTGCATACCGAAGCCTCAATCTTCCAACAGATTATGAGACCATGCTGGCCAATGAGACCGCTCGCAGGCAGTTCATAAAAATAGAGCTGGGAAAGAGCATGATTCAGTTCTTGAATGTCGTGGATGGAAGGCTTTTCCCAAGCGGATCCAATCATACGTTGCAGGGCACACTAAATTCTCTGGAACCACACGCTATAAGAACGAGCGTTTCGCCCGGAAGATATGAGCTCCGGGTCAGGGTCGAGAACGCCGTCGACGCCATACAGATGTTTGGCGAGTACTTCAATGTGACAGCACCCGTCACGACAAGGCTTAACGTGACCAGTGCCAGCGACCCCCTGCCTGAGACTGCCGCCAATGGATCCATCGCCGGGTCAAGTGAGAAGCCCGCCAAAAAAAGTGATGCCCCTGGGTTCATTGTCGTGCTTGTAGCAATTTTTCTGATGGCGCAGCTCATGCGCAAAAGCTAATTTTTTCGTCTCTAATAGCCTTCCTCACCGCTCGTCCCAGTGCCGTACACATGGCATCGATCTTGCTTTTATCGTCTCCACCGTCGGCGCTAACTGCCAGTGTGAACTTTGCGCTTGTGGCAAGGGTTCGCAGAAAATGACCGAAATTCTCGAGCCTCATTCCACCCAACTCCTTGTTCTGGAGTACGAACTTGCTACTGTAGCCTGGCTCGCCGAACCTGACGGCCACCTGCGCCACAGCCTGGCCAGATGGAACGATTGAGCTTCCAATGCCCTTCTTTATGATCTCTCCAAGAGCGCTACCCAGAGTAATTCCCACATCCTCAGTGGTGTGGTGGTCTCCAGTCTCCAGGTCGCCTCTGGCCTTGACTGCCAGATCAAAGCGTGCTCCTGCAGCAAAGGCAAAAAGAATTTCATCAAGCATCTCGATTCCAGTCTCGATTTCGGTCTTGCCGGATCCTTCGGGATCCAAGGAGACCAGGATGCTGGTTTCTTTTGTCTCTCGCTTCCTTGATGCCAACATACATCTTTGCTGCTTTCTCGACATTTTTAAGTTAATCGATCCATAGCCCTGTGCCTCCGAAGAGCTTATCTACTTTCATCCCAACCCTTCAATTTCAAAGGTCACGAGGGTTAACGCCATGATTGCGAAAGAAGAGATCCAGGAGATCCTTAAAGGGTACGACAAAGACAATCTTACCATTGCTACCATCTGCTCACACAGCAGCCTGCAAATTTTTCATGGTGCGCGCCAGGAAGGCCTCAAGACCCTGGGCATCTGCATCGGACAGCCTCCAAAATTCTATGATGCATTTCCCTTGGCGCGTCCCGACAAGTTCGTATGCGTTGAAAGCTACAAAGCTCTCCTGGATTATTCAGACGATCTGGTAGACGAGAATTCAATCATCATACCCCACGGCTCGCTGGTCGAGTATCTGGGAATAGAGCGTTTCGAGTCCCTGGCCGTTCCCACGTTTGGCAACCGCCGCGTTTTAGCCTGGGAAAGCGACAGGGAGATGGAGCGCGAATGGCTGCTTCGAGCGGGCGTCAATGTTCCCATGCGCTTTGAGAAGGCCGAGGACATCGATCGTCCGGTCATGGTAAAATATCATGGCGCAAAGGGCGGCAGGGGATTTTTCATCGCCAAGAACAAGGATGAGCTGCAGTCCAAAATGAAAACGCATCAAAAGTACACAATTCAGGAGTTCATTTTAGGCACCAGATACTACATTCATTTCTTCTACTCACCCATCAAGGAGGAAGGATATCGACTTAGTAAGGGATCTTTGGAGATGCTAGGCATTGACCGGCGAGTGGAGTCCAATGCCGATGAAATCTTCAGGATCGGAAGTATGAATGAGCTGGCTGAGGCTGGCATCTATCCCAGCTTCGTGGTTACTGGCAATCTGCCTTTAGTGCTTCGCGAATCGCTTCTTCCAAGAGCCTTTGAGCTTGGAGAGAGGGTAGTTGAGACCTCCTTGGAGCTCTTCGGGGGAATGATCGGCGCATTCAGCCTGGAGACCATTGTGACCGATGACCTGGAGTTCAAGATCTTCGAGATCTCGGCGCGCATCGTCGCAGGCACCAACCTATACATCAGCGGTTCGCCTTATTCAGATCTCATCGAGCGCAATCTCTCCAACGGCAGGCGCATAGCCCAGGAGATCAAGATGGCCAATAAGCTCGACAAACTAAACGAGATCATAACTTGAGAAAGACGACCTAAAGAAAGGCTTATCTTCGGAAGGTCACTGTAGTGCCTTATGTCAGGTCTGATAGATACCTTCCGCGAGGCCACGCTTTTGCAGTGCAGCTTCTTGGAAAAGCTGCTGGACCTGGATATGGCCAGCGTGGCGGATTTCTCGGCCTCCATGACGGAGTTCCTGCAGCCCTCTCCAGATAACAAGTTCGTCTATGGCTTGGCAGCGGGCAGATCGGCTCTTGCTCTTTACAGCTTCCTGCAGCTCATGCAAAACCATTTCGAAAATGTTTTTCCCTTTACACTGGAAGACCCAGTTCAAAGGCATTACCGCAAGGGCAAGAACCTTGGCATCGCCATCTCTGGCTCAGGTGAGACTATGGCCGTAAACAAGTATATCGACGATTTCATCACACGTGGCGGCGAGATCAAACTGATAACAGCAAATGAGAATGGAACGGCCTACAAGATGGTTTCCGAGTATGAGCAAGGCTCTACACTGGTCATCAAGGCCAGGACAAAACATGCGACGAATAAGGATATGAGGTCCAGGCTCTCGCCCCTTGGAACGGAGTTCGAACTGGAGGTCCTGGCTTTTTTAAACGCCTTATTCGCAGACATTCAGTCCAGGCTCAAGGGCATATGCGAGCCATCCTGTCCGGAGTATCGCTCCACTGTGAAGGACTTTGAGGAGAATGCTCGTCTCATCTCTGAGATGGAGCCAGGGCACTTGGAGCACTGGTTTAAAAGGCTTTTGCCCCGCAGCGGAAGATATGTGGTCGGCGGGGTTGGAAGGTCCGGGCTTGTCGCTCGCGCCTTCGAGATGAGGTTGACCCACTTAAATAAGATCAGCTACTGGGAGAGGGACTTCAATACTCCAAGCTTTCAGATAGGCGATGTCTATGTCCCGATAACCGGAATTGGCAATACCTATGAGGCCATGGAGGGAACTGTGACCGCCTTGAGCAGGGGTGCAGACGTCATGCCCATAACCGCGAACCGCTCGTCTCGACTCGTGTCCCTGCTAAGGAAGCACGGGAGAACGGATGATATCGCCATAGTTCCTGTGAAGCCAGAGTATGCAGATGTATTCAGTGGTGACACCAGCAGCACGACATGGCTTATGTCCGACTTTACAAAGTTCAGGTATCCCATCTTTGAGATCAACTCATCGATTTTCACGAACAGCGTCGTTGCGGTAGGTGCGGAATTCCTGGGGATCGTGGAAGCTGGCATGAGACGGATGCATGTATGACAAGGATTCTCGCTCTGTCCGATACTCATCTTGAAGGCGAGGAGCTGCCTGTAGCAGTTGTCAGGCTGGCCAGGGAAGCGGACATGATACTGCATGCAGGCGACTTTGTCTCATGTGAGGTTTACTTCGCCCTGGCAGAGCTGGGAAGGCTTGAGGCCGTCAGGGGCAACTCAGATCTTCCAGCGCTAAAGAAGCGATTGCCCGAAAGGAGGGTGATCGATGTAGAAGGCATCAGGATCGGCCTGGTGCACACGGCCTTTCGCGGCTCTGATCTGGTGGGCGCGCAGATGATGGCCAGAGAGATGGACGCAAAGGTGCTTGTCTTCGGGCATATCCATCGGCCGGTGGTTGAAAAGGGTAAGCGTCTGCTCATCTGCCCTGGCAGCCCAACTCAGCCCAGGATGTCAGCGCCTTCTGCAGCCATGCTGGAAATAACCGAAGGCGACATCCATGGCAGCATAGTTCAGCTTGGCAGTCCAGTTTGCGATTACCTGAAGTTCGCAGGCGAGCTGGTAAAAAAAGTCTGAGGAAGGCCTTTTTGGCACGATAAAGTCCACTATCTCGTCCAGACCGATCCGCCAAAGCCACCTGTCTTGGATGTTGCCATCAGTTTGTTGTTGGAGACGATTTGAAGCACCAGATTTCCATTTGACATGACGCTTCCCTTGGGAACGTCGCTCCATTCAGCATTTATCACATTCCCGCCGATAGTGCCACGCAGGACGTTGGACCAACTCGGATTCTTGGCATCGTTCTCGCCATACCACCAAATGGCCGATCCAAGCTGGCGAACATAGTATTTGCCGCCATCATCGCAGTTCCAGACGCCTGTCAGATCAATCGGAGCAGGAGTGCCGCCAGGGGTTGCTTGGCCCCCGCCAGGCGCTCCTCCCGCAGAGGGTGCCTTCTGGAAGGTGTAGCTGGCCATATAGTTGCTTCGCCCGCTATTATCCTTGAAGCGGTCGTAGGAGTTTACATTAAGCCTATTTCCGGCGGGCTTTATCACCAGTGTGGTCTCAGAGAACCCTGAATCGAAGGCTGCTATCAAGGTGTCAGCGCTGGCCTTGTCCGAAGAGACACTTGCAGCGAAGGGTTGAGCCTGCACCGTTCCCCAATCGCAATCCGTGGGGTGGCACTTGCCCCAGGCATGCACCTTGACCAGAGCGCCTCCGACTGCGATATCCAATCTGGTGATTCCTCCCGTATTGGGATCCACATTGGTCCATGAACCGCCAAACTGATCGATGCTGGCCGTGCTGCTGCAGGCAATCAATAGCACAAGAAGGACTGCTGTCAGCAAGGAGTACATTAATCTCATATTTTGACCTCTATTATGACTTAATTCACGGGTTGTTTCCCGTTAACGGAATAGTCTGCAGTCTGTTCAGTTGCTTCAGAGGTTTGATCCCGGATATCAGGCCGGAGGTTGCTGAGATTGGAGGACTCTTCTGGAATACATAGCTGGATGCATAGTTGGTGCGGCCGCTATTGTCCTTAAATCGGGTGTATGACTTTACAGACAGCTGGTCTCCCTGTGGTTTTATGAAAAGAGTGGTCTCTGAGAATCCCGCATCGAAGACCGCCATCAGTGCTTGGGCCTGGCTTACCAGATCTGACGATACATCAGGACCGAATGCGTAAGCAGAAACCGTACCCCAGTCACAGTCTGTGGGATGGCATTTGCCCCAGGCATGCACACTGGCGGAGCTGCCAGAGATGCCGATATTCAGGGCAGTTATTCCCGCGGTATTTGTGTCGACATTGGTCCAGTCGCCGGCAAACTGGCTAAGACTGGCAGTACAGACGGTCATTGAAACAAACAACACGGCCAAAGACAGGAAAGCTTTCATACATTGACCTCTTACTTCAAATCTTTAGCTAGAATTAGGAGGCCCTAAGTATAAATTATTTTGGTATATCAGGCCAAGAGGCAGCATAGCTACGGTGCGTGGCTCTTCAGCCCCAGGATATCCTCGACCTTGACGCCAACCAGCTTCCAGACAGAGCTCTTCTCCGCGTCAAGCAAGACCTCGACAGGCTCTTGTGGTGAGTGACCCAAGGCCGAGAGGACATTTGGGGAGAGGGCCTTGCTT
Organism: Methanothrix sp.; assembly: GCA_012798025.1. Classification (GTDB taxonomy): domain Archaea; phylum Halobacteriota; class Methanosarcinia; order Methanotrichales; family Methanotrichaceae; genus Methanothrix. The sequence goes on from JAAZNX010000022.1 coordinate 9,306, forward strand.
TTTATCAGGCGGACAAACCTCTCACGCACAGCCCTCTTCTTGTCCGCATCATCGACCTCGATCAGACGTCCGGGAAGCGCCACGAAGCTGAAAGCTGAAAGATCCGGAGAGAAATGCTCTATCTCTACGCAAACCCTGGGGTTGTCCCGAAAGTACTGCACCTTCCGTCCATATTTCGTCGATAAGAAATACATGAATTTGCCATCGAAAACATAGAGGAATGGCGCAATGTAAGGATGCTCATCCCCTTTAAAGGCGATGCGACAGATGTACTGCTCCTCAACAAGCCGATCAAACTCAGCTTTCTCCATGCGAGGCATCTTGAAGATATCCAAAGACACATGTTTTGTCTTTCTCTCTTGGCTAAATACTTTCGTGCTGCATTCTAAAAGATTATATTTTGAGGGGCCGAATATCTTGCAAATGGTAAGCCTGGAAAAGATCGCTCGCCTGGCCCAGGAGAGCAGGTTTGACTCGCTCGGACCTGCAGTCTGTGTTGACCCCGAGAAGCTCAGCTCTCTGGGAGAGGGAACAAGGTATGACGTCTGCGCATCTACCCATTCGCCTCGCAGTCCAAACCTGCCGGGGATCTGTCATTCCTTCTCCCATGATGGACGGTGCATCAGCCTCTTCAAAACACTCTATACCAACTACTGCAGCCACCAGTGCAACTACTGCACAAATGCCACTAACTGCAGCCGCAGGGCTGCTACCTTCTCATACACGCCGCAGGAGCTTGTTGGCATAACCCTCTCTATGTACCGGGCGAACTACATTGAGGGCCTCTTCCTCAGCTCAGGCGTGGGCCGGAATGAAGATCACATCATGGAGAGGATGCTGGAAACGGCCCGGATTCTGCGCCAAAAACACTGTTTCCAGGGGTACATTCATCTCAAGGTACTTCCTGGGGCCTCGCGCTCTCACATTCAGGAGGCAATGGAGCTGGCTGACAGGGTCAGCATAAACCTGGAGGCTGCATCTGCTTCTCATATGAGCGAGATGAGCACCACAAAGAACTATGAGAGCGATATCTTGCAAAGGCAGCGCTATATTCGCGATCTGGAGACCAGTGAAAACCTCCCAGCAGGCCAGACCACTCAGCTCGTGGTAGGCGCGAGCAAAGAGTGCGATGAGGAGATCTTCAATAGGGTTCTTTATGAATACAAGGAGATAGGCGTCCGGCGCGTCTACTACAGCGCCTTCTCCCCCCAGGACGGCACACCCTTTCAGAACCGCGAGCCTCAACCTCAGTGGCGTGAGGTCAGGCTCTACCAGGTTGACTGGCTCTTCAGGGTTTATCATTTCCATCCTCAGGAGATTTGGCATGCATTCGATGAGAATGGCCTTCTCCCGAATGCGGATCCGAAGATGACCATTGCTCGTGAGCTGGTCGACTTGCCAGTGGACCCGAACATTGCAACTTATCGCGAGCTGCTCATGGTTCCAGGCATCGGGCCCAGAAGCGCAAAGAGAATAATTGCTCTTAGAAAGAGACAGACGATCCTCCGAAAGGCTGAGCTGGCATCCTTAGGTGTGCGGATCAAGAGGGCAGCTCCCTTCCTGAAGATAGGTGGCTGGAGAGATGCAACTTTGCAGATGTGGTCGGCATGAGAATTCCAGACGACTTCCTCTACTACCTGTCGGCCCATGAGGATTGCAGTGAAAGGTTGCTCTTGCGGGCAAAAGACCTCTCTGCCGAAGACCTGGAGGTCTCAACAGATGCAGAAATAATGCACATAAGAAAGATGGTTCAAGCAGTCCTAACAGAGGTGCACAGGATGGAGGCATTTGTGAGGCTAAGGCCCTTGGGGTCTCACGTCCTTTATGGATACCTGAAGCCCAGGCACAAAATCGGAGATATCATCTGCGACTTTTTTGCCAGAAGAAACCCGCAGACAATTGTAGTGCTGGGAAACGGGCACGAAAGCTGGATCTCGCTTCATCATGGCGGCAAAATCCTGAGAAAACGAGGAACCAAAATGACAGAAACCTTGGAGCAATTGAAGTCCTTTTTTAATTGC
>JAAZNX010000167.1 GCA_012798025.1 Methanothrix sp.
CGAACTCCTCGCTTCTGGGCTCTGCACCGATGACCCCACGCCCGCCACGACGCTGCATGCGGTAGGCTGTGATAGGCTTCCTCTTGATGTACACGGAACTGGTGATGGTCACTGCCACGTCTTCATCTTGGATGAGATCCTCTGCTCTAACCTCACCCTCCGCCTCGATGATCTTGGTCCTGCGCTCGTCGCCATATGCCTGGCACAGCTCTCTCAGCTCCTCTTTGATGAGGCCCATGATCTCAAGATCGCTGGAAAGGATCTTCTTCAACTGGGCGATGAGCTTCTCCAGCTCTGCTGCCTCCGAGACGATCTTGTCCTGCTCCAGCCCCGTCAGGCGCTGAAGCCTCATGTCAAGAATGGCTTTTGACTGCTCCTCGCTGAAGGCAAAAGCGTTCATCAGGGCATCTTTGGCCTCGGCAGGCGAAGCTGCAGCTTTTATTATTCGTATTACTTCATCGATGTTCTTCAGCGCAATTAAGAGGCCTGCCAAGATATGAGCGCGTTTCTCGGCTGCATCCAGATCGAACCTTGTGCGCCTCTCTATAACTTGCGAGCGGTAGTGGATGTACTGCTCAAGGGTCTCTTTCAAAGAGATTGTCTTGGGCAGGCCGTCCACCAGGACCATGTTGTTTATGCCATAGCTGGTCTGCAGCGCAGTATGCTTATGAAGTTGGTTTAAGACCACATGAGCATTGAATCCACTCTTGACATCGACGACAAGACGTATGCCCTCTTTGTCCGACTCATCCCGAAGATCGGATATGCCTTCCAGTCTGCCTCCCTTTACCATCTCGGCGATGTCCTCGATCAGCTTAGCCTTGTTCACCTGATAGGGCAGCTCAGTGAAGATTATCTTGGTGCTTTTAGGTCCTTCCTCAATCTCCGATTTCGCCTGCAGCAGTATGCTGCCCCGACCTGTGAGATAAGCGGCCTCAATCCCTGCCCTGCCCACGATGTATCCGCCCGTTGGAAAATCTGGCCCAGGCAGATAGCTCATGAGATCGTGCAAGGTTGCTTCTGGCTGGTCGATGAGATGCATGATCGCTCCAGCCAGCTCCTTCAAGTTATGTGGCGGAATGTTAGTGGCCATGCCCACAGCAATTCCCGTAGAGCCGTTCAAGAGAAGGTTGGGCAGCCTTGCCGGGAGCAAGGATGGCTCTTTCAGCGAGCCGTCGTAGTTGGCTACATAGTCCACGGTATTTTTCTCAATGTCTGCAAGCATCTCTTCAGCGATCTTGGAGAGCCTAACCTCTGTGTAACGCATGGCTGCAGCAGGATCCCCGTCGATAGAACCGAAGTTTCCTTGACCATCGATCAGAGGATAACGCATGGAGAAGTCCTGGGCCATTCTGACTATGGTCTCGTAGATGGCCTGATCACCATGGGGATGGTACTTACCCATGACATCTCCGACGACGCGTGCAGATTTTTTGTAGGGCTGATCGTGGGTCATGCCCTGCTCGTACATGGCATAGAGTATGCGCCTGTGAACAGGCTTCAGCCCATCCCGCACATCCGGCAGCGCCCTGCCCACGATCACACTCATAGCATAATCAATATAGGAGGACTTCATCTCCTCGGTGATGTTAACCTGTACTTCCGTCAAGAGCCACCTCACACATCAAGGTTCTTTACATACTTGGCATGCTTCTCGATGAAATCCCTTCTAGGCTCCACCTGATCCCCCATGAGAATGGTGAAGATGCGGTCCGCCTCCACAGCATCTTCCAATGTGACCCTCAGCATCGTCCTCTTCTCGGGGTTCATGGTCGTCTCCCAGAGCTGCTCGGGGTTCATCTCTCCCAGGCCTTTGTACCTCTGGATGCTGGGCTTAGCAAGGGACTGGACCATCGAGTTGAGCTCCTCATCAGAGTATGCGTAATTGATCTGCTTTCCCTTCTTGACCTGGTAGAGAGGAGGCTGAGCGATGTAGACGTAGCCGGCCTCGATGAGAGGCCTCATGTACCGATAAAAGAAAGTCAGTAAAAGCGTACGTATGTGCGATCCGTCGACGTCCGCATCAGTCATTATTACCACCTTGTGATACCTGGCCTTTGAGATGTCGAAGTCGTCTCCTATGCCCGTACCAAAGGCTACAATCATGTTTCGAATCTCGCTGTTCTTCAGGATCTTGTCAAGCCTGGCTCTCTCAACATTCAGGATCTTGCCGCGCAATGGCAAGACTGCCTGAAAATGGCGGTTTCGGCCCTGCTTGGCGCTGCCTCCGGCTGATTCGCCCTCCACTATGTAGATCTCGCACTTCGAGGGATCGTTGTCTGAGCAGTCCGCAAGCTTGCCCGGCAGGCCTCCGGAACCCAAGGCGTTCTTTCTCCTGGTCAATTCCTTGGCTTTGCGGGCAGCTTCTCGTGCGCGCAGCGCCTCAGCTGCCTTCTCTACGATGGTTGTGGCAACCAGAGGGTTCTCCTCGAAGTATTCGGCCAGGCCCTCAGAAACCAGTGACTCGACGATGCCTCGAATGGAGCTATTTCCGAGCCTCGTCTTGGTCTGGCCCTCGAATTGTGGATCGGGAAGCTTCACGCTTATGACAGCAACCAGTCCCTCGCGCAGATCCTCGCCTCCGAGCTTTGCCTCGTTCTTGATCAACTTATTCTCCCGCGCATACTCATTCACAGTCTTGGTCAGAGCAGCACGAAAGCCCATCAGGTGGGTGCCGCCCTCACGAGTATTGATGTTGTTGGCGTAGGAGAAGATGTTCTCATTGTAGGAGTTGTTGTACTGCAGGGCAACCTCCACCTGCGTTCCATTCTTGGTGCGGGAGAAGTACAAAGGAGGCTTATGCAGTGCCTCTTTGTTTGCATTTAGATACTCCACAAAGGAGATTATGCCGCCTTCATAGCGGAAGTCGTTCTCTTTGTCAGTTCGCTCATCCTTTATGGATATCCTGAGGCCACGGTTGAGGAAAGCCAACTCCCTCAGCCGGGAAGAGAGCGTATCGAAGTTGTATTCTGTGTCCTCGAAGATCGAACCATCGGGCTTAAAGGTGACTGTGGTGCCTGTGCTATCAGAAGTTCCCCTGACCAAGAGATCTGAGACGACGTTGCCGTGCTCATATCGCTGCCAGTAAACCTTACCGTTTCTCCTGACCTCCACCTCAAGCCACTCGGAAAGAGCGTTGACCACTGAGACTCCTACGCCGTGCAGTCCGCCGGAGACGCTGTAGGATTCGTGGTTGAACTTGCCACCTGCATGCAGAACGGTCATGACGATCTCAAGAGCCGGACGGTTATATTGGGGATGATTGTCCACGGGTATTCCGCGGCCATCGTCGTTGACGGATACACTGCCGTCCTTGTGAACGGTCACTTCTATATTCCTGCAGTAGCCACCCAGGGCCTCATCCACGCTGTTATCTACTACCTCGTATACCAAGTGGTGCAGCCCCAGGGTATCCGTACTGCCGATGTACATGGAAGGCCTGCGCCTAACTGCCTCAAGACCTTCAAGGACCTGGATTTGGCTTGCGTCGTAGCCCGTTGCATCGCTCAAAACTGATTAAGCCCCCTGAATAATTAGGACCTCAATCAAATGACTTGAGAAGATATAAGCCTTTCCCTTAAATATATCAGTCGATTTTATTTTATTTGGCACGAAGGGAAGCACCGAAGGGCATATTCGAATTTTACCTGCTATCGCCATTGCTAAAGCCAAGGTCCGGATTCGAACCGGAGTGGTAATGCTCTGCAGGCATTTGCGTAGCCGCTCCGCCACCTTGGCATTGTTCTGTGCGTCTGAGACTAACCCAACTCAATCCTTAAACCTTTTACGGTCAGGGCCACCCGTCAGTTCAGATTGAACGCCAAAAAAAGTTCAGGTCAAAGCCCAAATGAAAAAATAGAGATAAACCTCACAGGATTATCTCTATATCCAGCTCTTCTGCCAGCTCTTTGTAGCGGTTCCTGATGGTGACTTCCGTCACTCCTGCGACGTCTGCAACCTCCCTCTGGGTGCGCCGGTCTCCGCATAGGATCGATGCGATGTAGATTGCGGCTGCGGCCACGCCAGTTGGGCCACGGCCAGAGGTTAGCTCCTTTTCTGCTGCCTGCCTCAAGATCTCTATCCCCTTGGCCTGCACCTCCCCTTTCAGGTTCAGGCCGGAGCAAAACCTGGGAATGTAGTCGATGGGGCTTGTGGGCATGAGCTTCAGCGCCAGCTCACGCGAGACGAACCTGTAGGTCCTGCCGATCTCCTTTCTGGAGACCCTGGAGACTTCTGCGATCTCGTCGAGCGTTCGAGGAACATTGCACTGACGACATGCTGCATAAAGTGCAGCCGCAGCAACACCTTCAATGCTCCTCCCACGAATGAGGTTTTTGTCTACAGCTTTGCGATAGACAACGGCGGCTGTCTCCCGCACGTTTCTGGACAGGCCCAGGGCGGATGCCATTCTGTCCAGCTCCGAGAGTGCAAAGGCAAGGTTGCGCTCCGTGGCATTGCTGACCCGGATTCGCCGCTGCCATTTCCTCAGCCGATATAGCTGAGCCCTGTTCTTCGAGGAGATGGTCTTGCCATACGAATCTCGGTTTCTCCAGTCTATCATGGTGGAGAGGCCCTTATCGTGGATGGTGTAAGTCATGGGCGCACCGACCCTAGACCTCTTCATGCGCTGGTCATGATCAAAGGCCCGCCACTCAGGCCCTTGGTCAATGAAGTTCTCGTCGATAACGAGGCCGCAATCAGAACATACAAGCTCCGCTCGTTCATAGTCGCGCACCAGGGTGTGGCTACCGCACTCTGGGCACACCACAGTGAACTTTTCGAACTCGTCTACTTTCTCCTTCTCTCGCTTGAGCCGGGTTCTCTCCTTTAGCTTCTCCGGCTCCACTCTTTCTATCTCTCTCAGCTTCTCAATCTCTTCCACTTGCTATCTCTCCCCGACGCCTCGTCGACATAGAGCTTCTTTCCGACGTGGGCAGCGGCATCTACTCCTCTAATTGGTCGAACGATGATGTACGGATGCAAAATTGGGCCGAATATATCGAAAACTTTTCCGACCCGGGTTCTCTTCTGATCCACAACCCAGGAATTCGTTCTGGGGATGCTGGCCTCGCTTCCATCAATTTGTTCGCCGCGGACAATCAGTCTCTTCTGCACTACATGAAGCGCGGTGCCTAATCTCTTCAACAGGCCACCTCATCTATATAGATATAGAAGTAGTATTTAAGCCTTCCGAAAACATTTTATTTGGCAACTGCCCAACGCAGCCTAAAGATTTATCTGCATTTGCCGGTAACTTATGGTTAATGTTCGAGCAGCTTCCCACTGTACCCACCTCGCAGGAGCTTTTGGACAAAGCATTCAGGCGCGCCTCTCGAGCTGAGGATAACGAGTCAATGGTCCAAAATGCTGGCAATATAATCTCTGACAACCTGTCCAACCTGGTGCGAAAATTTCCATCGTTCGAGCGCTTGCCGCCGTTCTACAGGGAGATGGCAGACATAATTGTGGGCGTTGATGCCATGAGAATCAGCCTCTCTCGTCTGGCCTGGGCATCTAAGCAAGCCAGACAAATCACAAAGGACTGCATAGGCAAGATGAAGCGCTCAAGGGTCCAGGACAGCACCCAACTCAGAAAGGCGGCCTTCGGGCGCTTCTCTTCTGTCATGAAGTCCGTTGAGAAAGATCTGGTATTCCTGAACGATGCCAGAAATATGCTCCGCAAGATGCCGACCATCGATCCGACGCTGCCAACAGTCCTCATAGCCGGTTACCCAAACGTCGGCAAGTCGAGCTTCATCACTCAGGTCACCGGCGCACGACCTGAGGTTGCAAGCTATCCTTTCACTACACGAGGGATCTATGTGGGCCACTTTTATAGAGGTGATCAGAAATATCAGGTTGTGGACACTCCCGGGCTGCTTGACCGCCCTTTGGAGGAGCGAAATGAGATAGAACGCCAGACAATGGCAGCACTGAACCATCTGCAAGGAGTTGTGCTCTACATCCTCGATCCAAGCGACCACTGCGGTTATCCCCTGCGATCCCAGCTTCGGCTGGCTGAAGATCTTAAGAGCTCGCTTAAGCTTCCGATCGTGGTGGTAGCCAATAAAGCAGATATTCTGAGATACGAAAGCGTTCCAGGGATGTCCACTGAAACAGGCCAGGGCGTAAATGAGGTATTGGAGATGCTCGTTTCTCTGTTGAGGAGCAAAAGGCCAGACAAATCTCGAACGGATGTCTAGAGCATATATTTCGCCCTAAGATCTCTGCTTGACGATGTACTTTACCAGCTCTGGAGATAGCTTGCTTTCTCTTGAGATCGCGATGGCAATCTCGTCGTCATTGGCACCACCTGCGCTAAGATTTGATATTTTTTCCAAAATAGCTTCATCGATGCTGTAATACTCATCAATGTCCTTTCTGTGTCCCCAGACGTCCCCCTCTATGAGTTCAACGCCTTGCAGAGTTAAGAACATCTCGCAGGCCTTGGAAAGAGTCTTGCGATATGATGATGGAACCTGAATTGCTCTGACGCGAGGACAGTTCTGAACAAGCTTGAATATATCGGTGTTTGCGGCTCTGAATGCCAGATGAATCATTTGCTCGTTTCTGTTCAGATCATTTATCTCTTTCTTAGAACTGACCACCCTAATTCTCACAATTCATCACCTTCACATATACTTCAAACACTGTCGCAAGCCTCGCTCTATTTTCATACATATAAGGCTATTCGTCAAGAGCATCAATGCTCAATTCAAGCAATATGAATTTTATCCTGCCATGGATAGCGATTAACTAATTTTCAATTAATATTTGCAATGGATTTGAGATGGAATGTGCCTTGAGTCAGCAGCTGTGCGCGACCTCAAGCCTTAGCACATGAAGCAGCTCGAAGAAGCACCGATGTCTAGCAACATCTCGAACATCCAGCCCCTCTGCCTCTGCCATGCTTCGCACCTCACGCAATCCTGTCAGGCTGGATATCAGGAGAAGCGCTCTTCCCCCTGGACGGAGATGGCCCGAAAGTCCCTTTAAAAATCTGCGAATTGTCCTTCGTCCGTCCTCGCCTCCATCGAGCGCAAAGTTGATCCATTGCTCTGTCCTCTCCAGGTCAGTCGTGGGGAGGTAAGGCGGATTGAAGAGGATCAGGTCGAACTTCCCTCGCAGGCCTGAAAACAGGTCGGCTCTAACAACCTCAAATCCCTTCGCCTTCACCATCCTGACTGCATGAGGGTTTATGTCAGTTGCCAGGATGCTTTTTACCCTTGGCGCCACCTCCTGAGTGATAAGACCACTGCCACAGCCAATTTCCAGTGTCACGTCATCGGCCCCTGCCTCTTTTAGGGCAGCTCTGAGCAGGAGGTATGTATCTTCTCTTGGTGGATATACCTCGTCAATTTGATACTCTAAGGTCCTCAACAAAGGCACATATCTCCTTGAGAATCGCAGGGTCTCTCAACCAGACGCCTGCTTCATAGTTATCATCGATGCCGCCTTTGGTGAGGTTGGCGGAGGTTATGATGGCCTCCCTGCGGTCTACCAGATAGATCTTGGCATGAAGCTTATCTACCGGTACGATCTCTCCGCCAAGGGCCGCAACCTCTTCGTGAATGTCATCGCTCATGCCATTTTTATAATCTACCTCACAGTCGCGCATAAATACCTTAAGCCTTCCTCCTCGGCGGGCGAACTTGTTCAGAGGAGCTTTTATGCGGTTCCATGTCTGCATCTTAATCCAGGGAGATACTATAATTATTTCAAACTCTGCTCGCTCCAGCATATGAAGGAGATTGTCTTCAAAGGAGTGAACGCCTCTTGAGGGGAATGTGACAAGGAAGCTGGCATTCGGACTGGTCTTTGGGGATGCAATACAGTCCTCCAAGAATTGTAGTCGCTGAGCTGAAAAGTATCTTTCCTTCTGCTTTGCTGCCCAAAGCTCCTTCTCCAGCTCTATGGCTCGATCTCTCCATTTTAGCAATTGAGCAAAATCGTGCTGGAGACGATCCATGCTCTCCGTTCTATCTCTCAGATCGTCATGCAACCTTTGGGCCTCGATCTGCATTTGGCGGCGATCAATTTTCAGCCTTTTGTTGCGGCTGATCTGAAGCTGTATGATGCTGAGAGATACTATCGCAAGTGCCAGGAAAGCGAGCCATATCTGATACCCCTCCATCACACCATCTCTTCATTAAAAATGCGCCAAAAAAAACTAAAAAAGATAAAGGAGAGAGATTGCCATAGCTTTTAGTACATTCCCGGCATTCCCATTCCTGGCATGCCGCCCATTCCCATTCCCGGCATGCCACCCATGCCACCGGGCATTCCGCCTGCGCCTGGTGCCCTTTCTGGAGGCTTCTTGGTCGAGGAGAGCACATCGTCGATGCGCAAAATCAGAGATGCAGCATCAGTTGCCGACTGGATTGCCTGGACCTTGACCCGCAGTGGTTCCACCACGCCCAAAGCGTACATATCCCCAATCTCGCCAGTATAGGAATTGAAGCCTGCGTTCTTGTCCTTTTCGTGCTTATTCTTCAGCTCTGCAAGCTTATCGATGGCATCGAAGCCTGCGTTGTCTGCCAGGGTCCTGGGGATGATCTCCAATGCCTCGGCGAACTTTATGACAGCCAGTTGCTCACGGCCCTTGAGAGTTGCTGCGTATTCCCTAAGTCGCATTGCAAGCTCAATCTCAGGAGCACCGCCGCCTGCCACCATCTTTCCGTCCTCGATCACATCGGCAACAGCATGCAAGGCATCGTCGAGCGCTCTCTCAAGCTCGTTTAGGACCTGCTGGGTTCCGCCCCTGAGCAACAATGTCACTGCATAATTCTTTGTGCCTGTGATGAATGTCATGATGCCATTTCCTACATGTCTCTCCTCGACTAAATCCGCAGTCCCAAGATCGCTTGGTCGTAGTTCATCCAGGCTTGTGACGATATTGGCTCCTGTCGCCTTAGATAGCTTGTCCAGATCCTTCTTTATCACGCGTCGGAGGGCAAGCACTCCGGCATTGGCCAGGTAGTGCTGGGCGAGATCATCGATGCCCTTCTGGCAAAAGACCACATTAGCGCCGCTGGCAATCACTTTATCCGCAGCCTCCTTGACCTTCTTCTTCTCGTGCTCCATGAAGAGCTGGAACTGAGTCGAGGAGGTGATCTGCAGCTCGGCCTTGGTCTCTGTATCCTTAGCCTCGATAGGCGTGGAAAGCAGAGCGATCTTAGCGTTTTCGACCCTGCGGGGCATATTCTGGTGTACGATCTCCTTGTCGATGACAACGCCCTGGATGATCTCCGAATCCATTGTGCTCTCCCCCACTTTCTTTTCAACGTTGACCTTGTCCATGTCAAACTTATTTTTTCCGTTGTAATCCTCGATTGCATTGAGGGCTAAGTCAACTGCATACTTGGCGATCTTGTTGTCTGGGGAAACTGCCAGCTTACCGGTCATGGCGGTCTCGGCGATCTTCTCCAGGAGGTCTTTATCCTTCATAGATACATCAAGGGATGTAGATTTCAAAATCTCGATGGCCTTCTCGGCTGCCATTCTGTAGCCCTGCACTATCACCGTGGGGTGTACCTTCTGTTCCAGGAGGGCCTCGGCCTTCTTGAGAAGCTCGCCTGCCAAAACGGCCACTGTGGTGGTTCCATCGCCCACCTCTTTGTCCTGGGTCTTGGCGGCCTCGATCAGCATCTTCGCTGCGGGGTGCTGCACATCCATCTCCTTGAGGACGGTTACACCATCGTTGGTAATCGTCACATCTCCAATGGAGTCAACCAGCAGCTTGTCCATGCCCTTTGGGCCTAAGGTGCTGCGCACAACGTTGGCCACTGCCCGGGCAGCCATGATGTTGTTCGAGATGGCATCTCTTCCTGTTTCTCTGCGGGTATCCTTTAGAATTATAACTGGTGTTCCGCCCATTCCTGCCATATGATGATCCTCCGATAAGACACGTGAATTCTCAGGTTCACAGTATTTGAGCTTCTATAAAACAATTTCCCTAGATGGTTCTGTTGAACCCCTGTGGCGACAACCCTTTGAAGACATAATGGAGCGACAACATAATATTTTGCACCAATATTTTGCACCACCGCAGGATTCAACAGTACAAAAACTCCAGGAGTGTACTACAGAGAGACTAAGGGAAAGTTATTAATACTCGCCCTAGACAATAAAAGGTACGTAAGATAAGTAAGGTTGGAGGGAAACAGTGTTATCATCAATGCTAAGCACCGTGAGCAGCACTCTGAGTACTACA
>JAAZNX010000191.1 GCA_012798025.1 Methanothrix sp.
GTGGTATGTTCCTGGAAGCTACCAGCAGTCCATGGCCCTTGCAATCATCCTTCCATCGCTGATCCTGGGTGGGTTTCTGGCCTTTGCCATTTACAAAGTAGCTCAGGCCAGGTTTGCCCCGCCCGTACTGGGACAGGTGATCGGTGAGGAGGCAGAAGTCCTTGATAGGCTAGATCCCGGGGGCTACGTCCTCTTCAAAGGCGAGTACTGGCAGGCTGAGGCAGATGAAACTTTGGAGAGGGGCGAGAAGGTGACGATCGTGGCCAAGGATGGATCGAGGCTGCTTGTGAGAAGGAGGTGATCCGAGGGGGCAACTGCACTTGCCGCTAACCATTTTTGCGAAACCTATCTATAATGACAAGCCTCTCAAAATTAAGAGATGGAAGTTGAAAATAAAGACAAGTTTGAAGGAACTAGCGCCAGGGTTTTCCGCGGCAAAGTGATCAAGGGCCTTGGAGAGGGACAGTACTACATCTCGCGAAAGGGCTACTGTAGCCAGTTCCTGCAGCAACTAGGCTTTGAGCCATTCCCAGGGACATTGAACATAATGCTTGATGGGCCTTTTTTTGCCTCGAAATTGCAAGAGATCAGGATCGAGGGCTTCCGGGATGAGGGCAGGATCTTTGGGGGGTGTAGGTGCTACAAGATCAAGGTCAATGGCATCGAGGCTGCGATCGTGCGACCTGAAAAAAGCAGCTATCCTGCAAATGTGGTGGAGATCGTATCACCCGTTCGTCTGAGAGATGCTCTGCGCCTGTCTGATGGAGATTTTGTCGAGGTGACTTTAGGATGACGGATGGGGCAGCATCGTGTGTCTTTATTTTGGTTGCTTTGATCCTCGCCATCCCCAGTTCTTCTTCGGCTCAAGAAGACCTATCCTACTGGCTGCAAAGAGGCCAAGGCTCCTTTCAGAACGGCAGTTTCCAGGAGGCGCAAAACTGCTATGATCGCGTCCTCAAAATCGATCCTGATAATGCTTCGGCGTTGGTGGGCAAAGGCGAGGCGCTTGCCGTGCTTGGCCGGTATAAGATGGCAGAGCTATGCTTCGATCTTGCCCTGAAGAGCCGCCCCAAGGACGCAAGACTTTGGCTGGAAAAAGCCATGGTTAACGAAAAAGATGGAGATTATATCCAGGCAGGTGTCAGCTACGACAAGGCCTTGGCTCTTGATAATCGTCTGGCAGAGGCATGGCTGGGAAAGGGCAATATCTCCTTCGAAATGGGCGACTATAACGAGTCGCTCTCTTGCTACGAGAATGCATCCAGGCTCGGAGCGGAGGCTCTGGCCAGGGCAGGAGTGATAAAAACATGGCTCGCCAGGGGGACGTCTCTTTTGAAACAGGAGATGTTCGAGGCTGCTTTGAACAGCTACGACGAGGCTCTTGCTATAAACCCCCAGGATCAAGGGGCAAAGATGGGAAAGGCTGCAGTTCTTGTGGCCATGGGCCAGAGGCTATTGGCAGATGGCAGAATCTATGATGCCTCCAGGATCTTTGAAAATGCTTCTCTGCTCGATCCAGAAAATCAGGATGCTATACAGGGAAGGATAGAGGTCCTGGTCGCTAACGGGAATTCGCTATTGAATCGCAGTCTCTTCTCAGAGGCTTTGGAGGAATATGAAGCAGCCCTGTCTCTCTCGCCTACAAACTCAGAGGCTCTGGCCGGGAAAGAGATGGCACAGGCCGCCCTGCAAGCTGAAGCTCCCAAGGTTATTGCCAAATTGCAGGCAACGCCAAAGACCGATTACAACTATCATCTTGACCGCGGCGTAGAGGAATTACTCAATGGATCTTATGCAAAGGCCCTGGAAAATTTCAACAAATCCATTGAGATGGATGGTGGGCAAGCTGATGCGTGGTTTTGCAAAGGTCTGGCTCTCTTCCATCTGGGCAGGCTCCAGGAGGCGGCAGCCTCTCTGGACAGGGCCCTGGAAAAAAATCAGTCCTACGCAGAAGCATGGGCATTAAAGGGCGCCGTCCAGCTCAGAATGGGAAGATACAGAATGGCTGCTCTGTGCTTTGATTCTGCCCTGCGGCTGGATCCGAACAACTCCACCCTCTGGGTTAGCAAGGCAACAGTGCAAAAAGAATTGGAGGACTACGAGGCCTCTTTGAAAAGCTTTGAGCAAGCTGCACGACTTGATGCAAATAACACTGCAGCGCTGCTTGGAAAAGGCAATCTCCTGCTTGAACTTGGACGCTACCACGAGGCGGTCGAATGCTTTGAGGGCGTCTTGAGCCGTGATGATACGAATGTGACTGCTTTGCGGGGGATTGGCGATGCCAGTTTCTCCCTTGAGGACTACGATCGGGCACTCAAATCATATGAGGCGGCACAAAATCACAGCCCACGAGATGTCGGATCGCTTCTGGGAAAGGCCCAAACGCTTTATGCCCTTCATGAGAATGCTTCGTCCTTGCAGGCCTTCAACTCCGTTCTGGAAATATCTCCTCAAGACGTCCGTGCATTGGTTGGCAGGGGCGATGCCCTCATGGCGTTGAACGATTACGTTTCTGCTCACTCCTCCTACGAAGATGCCCTCTCCAAGGACTTTGGAAATATCAGGGCACTTTTGGGAAAAGGCGAGGCTTTGAGACTTCAAGGCCAGACCGAAAGAGCTTTTCAGTGCTACGAGATGGTCCTCGCCAAGCAGCCTGATAACCTCATGGCTCTTTTGGGAATGGGCGATATCCTATCGCTGCAAAATGATCTCGCCGGTGCGTTGATTGCCTACGACCAGGCCCTTGCTCTCGATGCGAAAAGCGTTCGGGGCCTGATTGGCAAGGGAGATATCCTGCTATTAAATGATAGCCCAGGGAGGGCTCTGGACTGTTATAAAAAAGCTCTCGCCATTGATGGCAAGAGCTTTCGGGCCCTATTGGGCAGCGGAATGGCCTCCCTATCTCTGTGCGATTACAGTTCAGCCCTAAAATCCTTCGAGGATGCGCTAGCCCTGCAACCGAACAACTCCCAAGCATGGACTGGTAAGGGCGATGCACTCTTCGGCCTGAAGGATCTTTTGCAAGCCAGGAGATGTTACGAGCGGGCTATTGCCCTCGACTCGAACAGCTCCGAGGCTTCTTGTGGAATGGGCGACGTGCTTAGTGCAGGAGGAGACTATGGCGCTGCGCGTCCATATTATGAGCGAGCCATCGACCTTGACCCGAGAAATGCTAGGGCGTATCTGGGAGAGGGGAATGCCCTTTGCGCCGCTAAGGAATACAACAAGTCCCTGCAGTTCTTTGCCAGCTCCTTGAGCCTGGAGCCAAACAGCGTCGATGCATTGCTTGGCAAAGGCCTAGCATTGGCTGCGCTTGGAAATAATAGCGAAGCTCTGTTGTGCTTTGAGGAGATCATCGCCCAAGATCCTGAAAACTTTGCAGCCTGGTCCAATAAAGGATGCTTGCTAGCGACTTTAGGAAATTACAAGGATGCTGCACGCTGTCTGCAGAGGGCCCTCCAGCAGAACACATCCGATGAAACGGTGTGGTACAACTTGGGCATGGTCGATTACCTGCTGGGCAATTATAACCAGTCGGCATTTTATTATGAGAATGCTACAAAACTTCGTCCAGATGATGCTGCAGCCTGGCTTGGCCGCGGGCTGGCATTGAATCGGACAGGTCTCTTTCGCGAGGCTCTGGCGAGCTTTGAGAGAGCCATTTTGCTTCAGCCGCAGAACATCTATGCATGGTACAATAAAGGCCTGGTTCTTGTTGCACAAAAACGCTTCCAGGAGGCTCAAGTAGCTTTCCAGACCGTGTTAGATATCGACCCTCAAAATTCCGTCGCCAACTACAGCCTGAACCTGACCCGAGGATATCTCAACGGCACGATGTAATGCGTCCCAGTTATGCTACCATCTGCCTTCAGCTCTTCGTCTTTCATAGGTATTTTGGCGCTGGACATTCTGCTGTGCGACCATCTCAGGCTCGGCCCTTTCGATCAATCTGTACTGTCGGTTGTTTCTATTGCCCCTTCTATCCAGCAGGCCGTCGCGATTCATGCGTGAGAGATAGGTGGAAACTGTGCTGAGCTTGATGTCATCGGCCACAGTCTCATATCGTTCTCTCAGCTCTTGGGTTGTGAACCAGGTGCCGGAGAACTCATATCTGATGAAGTTCGCCAGACGATCCATTAACGTCCCGCTGCTGTTGTACTCATGAGCAGGTGTAGTAGCATGCTCACCTGTGTTCTCGAAGATGCCGGAGGTCGATAGGAAGCTTAAGATCATCTCTTTTAAGGCCTCTCCACCCATGTTCTGCGATTCGAACTCGTGGTAAGACCTGAGTCCTTTGTTCTCTACCTCTATCCGGATCTTCATGCTATCACTTCTTCATACTACCATTAACAATCCACTGGGTAAATGCGGGGCGGATCGCTCAACAGATGCAAATGCAGTCCTGTAGGAGCAAAAACAGGCGTTATCTGCAGTTTTTGCGGCCCTGCTTTCTCTGGATTCATCTGCAGCATGAACAGCTTGATATTTCCTCTCATCTTTCCTCTTCAATTTCACACTCGTTAGGTTGTCTTCAGCTAGATCGGAGCTGGCACGAATCTCCCAATTTGTGCCAGTTCCGATCTTATATATTTTTCTGTGCCACCCCTTGCGACTCACAGACTGGCATCGGGCAGTGTTGAACCGGTCTCCCTTAAATCCCCTTCCGGATCTTTTCCCCCTGCCTTTCACGAGCCTGTGTCCCTCGATTCGTACCATCCACCCCCGGCTACCCCTTCAGACATCCCCCGCCGTCCCTTTCCAGCAGTGAACCTTTTGCATTAGCCGAACGCAGATGTCCTGCGCTAGATCCTACTTTATTCTGCTACATGTTCCGTGCCATCCCTTTGAAGAAGCGCATTGTGAAACGTCTTTACGATGGTCGACGGCGAGTATGATATTGCTCGCATCCCCTTCATTGCTACTCCCTCGTGCCATCCCTTCTTGGTGACATGCAGTTTTAAATAAAGCATTCAGATACGTTCACCACACGCTCCTACTACCGTTTAGAGATATTGTGAAGGTTAATCCATCCCCTCAGACGAATAGCCCTTCTAGGCATCCCCTCATGATGTGATCAGACAGGTTGTCTACCCGTTCTGGTATAGTATTGAATTTGTTTTTGTGGTATATAAGCTTTTCTCCGGTCGAAAGCTGTAGTTACCAGATAAAAACTATTAATTAGGTTTATTTTTGGAAATAAAGCCGTAATAGTACTCTGAATAGTATTTCACAATGGACGGATAGATTCAGAAATTGTATTATAATGTGATTTGAAAAAAATTTTCTGGCGGTTACTATTATGACAATAGCTATCAAGAGCCCTATTTTTTTCTATTCGCAAGGGTGTTTTGCTGTTGTGAATCCATTTCACAAGCTCAGTGGATATTTAATTATTGAAAAATTTAGCCTAAACTTAACTGAAAAATCAATCGAATCTAGAGGATGTTGTGCGCAGAAAATTTTACTGTGATATGCCCGAAAAGCGAGATGTCAATGGTCCTTGCACGGCAGAGCTAAGTTAAGGGCGGCCCCCCTCCTCGGCCTGAAGGCTAAAGTTTGCACCCTTATCAGACAATCTTATAAATTCTGAACTTACCGTTATCGAATTTTTTCGTGAATCCTTCTATGCTATCGCCGTTGACCATTTTGGTATAGATGTTTTCCAATCTTGTTTTTGTGGAACTTGCCCTCTGACTTAGAGAACGTGAATTTGTCCTAAGCAAATATGTTGTGTTGAATAAAGTTTGAATCTTATGGTTACTATTATCAGTCTGGGATAGTAGCCATGAAGGGAGATGAATCATCCAATGTACTTAATTGGCAGGAGTATAACGAGCCTCTCGTCAAGCGCATGATGATTCATGTCATATTTCATCTTCCTTCTCGGCAGCTGGAAGTCTTCCTCAAGAAAGCTCTCAGAGCTGATTCCTGAAATCAAATCTACGGACTATACCAACACCTGGAGACGTGGCACCCAGCTGAA
>JAAZNX010000156.1 GCA_012798025.1 Methanothrix sp.
GAAGAGATGCAGTGCTGGCATTGCACCTTCTGCTGGACCTGCGGCTCATGGACAAATATATAGCCATGTCCAGGGCCAGCGGCTCGTTGCTGCAGGACATCGTCAACGGCGGCCAGTCGGGGATGGTAGAGAACCTGCTATTGCGTCGTTTCCGAGAACGAAATCGTGTCATTCCACCCAAACCAGATGCAGGTGTATCGGACGAACGCTACGTGGAGAACGAGGACCTGAAGGGCGGAGCAGTTCTTGCGCCTGAGAAGGGCCTGGTAGAGAGTGTGGTCATTCTCGACTACAAGTCGCTTTATCCTACCATTATGATGGCCCACAACCTCTGTTACTCCACTGTGGTGACGCATGAGTCGCCAGGGGAAGATCAGGTCATAACTGCTCCATCGGGCGGAAGGTTCGTCTCACCCAAAACATCACCTGGTATCATGCCCGGCGTTCTGCAAGAGCTATTGGATCAGAGGACCAAGACCAAGAAGCTAATGAAGATGGCATGCGAGGAAGAGCGACGCTTCCTAGACGCCAAGCAGTATGCCATGAAGATCCTGCTGAACAGCTTCTACGGCTACTCAGGCTATGCTCGTGCAAGGCTTTACAGCCTGGCCTTGGCAAACGCCGTCACATCATTTGGCAGAGAGAATATCTTGCGCACTAAAAAGATCATTGACGAGATCGGATCGATCTATGTGATTGAGGGGGCAGCGGTCTTCGGCAATGAACTGCCTTTCGGAAAGGTGGGAGCAAAGCGCTTCGACCTCTCAGTGGTCTACGGCGACACAGATAGCGTCTTTGTACGACTCAAGCCCTCCGGGTCGGAGTCGGAAGAGGTCTCTTTGCAAGATGCGGGGTTGATAGGCCGCAAGATCGCGAGAGAGGTGACCGCCAGCCTCCCGGCGCCGATGGAGCTGGTCTTCGAGGCCTTTGCCAGGCGTGGAATCTTCCTGGCCAAGAAGCGCTACGCACTCTGGGTTTTCGAGCCCGTGGGCGATGTCTGGAAGGACAGGATCAAAGTGCGTGGCATGGAAACGGTGCGAAGAGACTGGTGTGATCTGACCTCAAAGACCCTCAAGACATGCCTGGAGCTGCTGCTCAAGGAGGGCAAGGTGGATGAAGCTTTGGATCATGTTCGCTCCGTCGTGCTCAGGCTTCAGGACCTAGATCTCTCTCAGGATCCGGCTATCCTGGAGGATCTAACGCTTACCAGGAGATATACGAAGAGCACAGGCTCCTATAAGAACAAGCAGCCTCACATTCAACTTGTAGAGAAGATCAAGAAGAGAGGAGGCCACGTGCCAGATATTGGAGATCGCGTTCCCTTTGTGATCATTCGAGGAAGGAATAGTCGCAAGAGCAAGGAGTTATTTGTCGACAGGGCTGAGGACCCAGGTTACGCCCTGGAGAAGAACATACCACTGGACACTGAGTACTATGTGGAAAAACAGATCCTTCCGCCTGTCCTGAGGATATTCGAAACCTTCGGGGTCACCAAGGACAGGCTTTGCATTGGGAGAAGTCAGAGCAGCCTGTTCAGTTTTCAGGCCGAAGCCCCCAAGGCACAGAAGCAAAAGTCGTTGTTCGACTTTTAGGACGCATCCCTGCCAATTCATTGGCGGGGGGAGTGACAGTAGGGAGTGACAGTAGACAGAAGCTAAGAGTTGGTATTTGCATTGTCATCGATCATGTGGGTGCTTTGAGGATGGAGATGCTAAATTTAGTGTTGAAAACGCTTGAACAAACCGTATCTACTATGAGTTTCGTATTTCTGATGCTATTTATCACTGGCCTCATGACGGAGATGGGTGTGTTCCAGCGGATATCATATCTCGCTAAACCTCTGGTTTCAATATCGCGCCTGCCTGCGATATCAGCCTCTACATTTGTGATCAGCCTGGGGTCGGCTCTAGCTGCAAATACCATGATCGCCAGAATGAAAAACGAAGGACATCTGAGCGAACGCCAGGCGTTTCTAAGCGCAATCTTAAACAGCGTCCCAGTCTATTTCCGAGAGCTTTTCACCTATCAACTGGCCTTTGTGATTCCCGTTTTAGGGATATTTGTGGGTGGAGTTTACGCGCTTGTGGCAGTCTCCACGGGCCTGATCAAGCTAATCTTGGTCCTAGTCTTGGGAAGGGCATATCTGGTAGGCGATTCTGTAGCATCGCAGGAGCTGGTCGAGCCCCATGAGAGGAAAAGCATAATAAATTCTGCAATAAAATCTTTGCGCGGACAGAGCCGGATATTTTTCCGAATCGCAGCACTTTACTTTATTATGACATTCCTGGTACTCTATTTAAGCGAGAGAGGTATATTGCAGTCGCTAGATGTTCTTCCTCTGGCTCGCCTGTTCAGTGTCCCTCCGGAGACTGTGATCCCTCTGACCATTTACGTGGCCAGCCCAAAAGCAGGCATCACCCTTCTCGGTCCAATGATTCAAAACGGCGACATATCCGAATCGAAGGCTCTGATAGTATTGATGTTGGGAAGCTTGTTCATGCTTCCCGTTTACTCCATAAGGTCTTTGATGCCCAATTACACTTCGGTATTCGGCATGAGACTTGGGCTCTCGTTGGTGGCAATATCTACGGGGATAAGCGTCTTGGTCAGGCTTCTAGTACTTGTGGCTCTGCTGATGGCGACTGGGTAGAGACCCCACACGTACACCAGCGTTATTTTGTTTGGAAAGGTCACAGGTGCATATTCTTCTCAAAACACCTGGCTGCAAAGATCATTGCCAAGGCGGCCATCGCCAAGACGTAGGCGACCTCGGATAACGGGAATGTCCCGCTTCTCAATCCCTCGATGGCCTGTGTGAGGGGAATAGCCCCAATCAGCACCCTAACGGGCTGTGGATACATATCAAGGGGAAAGAAGACGCCGCATAAATATGTCAAGGGCATCGTCACGAAGATGGAGACTGTGGTCAGGTTGTGAGGGTCCAGAACCGACACGCCAACCACGATTCCGGCCGAGGTGAAGAAGATGGCCAGGCCGATGGTGAAGAGGATCAAGGCGGCAAGAGAGATTTGAAAGCCCGGCAGAAACAACCAGACGGGCAGAAGGAAACATGAGACTGCGAAGAAGGCGACCACTATGCCGGTCAGCAGATATCCTGCCACAGCCTCACGAGGATTGATGGGCGCGGCCATGGTGAGCAACTCCAGGTAGCCCTCGTGGTTCTTGGACATCCAGATCTCAGAGCTGAAGTGCTGGTAGCAGACCTGCACCACGCACATCATTAAAATCCCGGGCATCATGAAGCTCAGGTACGACTCGCGGCCGGGCAGGCTCACCATAGAGCC
>JAAZNX010000208.1 GCA_012798025.1 Methanothrix sp.
GCTCAGGTCTTTTGCAAGGTGATTGAGCTGGCAAAATCCCAGAATCTGCCCCTCGTGATCCACTCAAGGGATGCAGAGCAACAGGCCCTGGACATGGTCAAGCATCTGGACAAGGTCGTATTTCACTGCTACAGTGGCTCTCTTGCTACCATGAAGGAGGCTATGGATAGAGGATTTTATATCTCAATTGCCACGAATTTATGCCGATCAGGACACCACCAGATCCTGGCCAAGAACGTCTCTTTGGACCTCCTGCTTGTGGAGACCGACAGTCCGTTTCTATCGCCCCGAAGAGGCCGGAACGAGCCATGTTTTGTCCAAGACTCGGTCAGGCTTATAGCTAAGATCAGAAACATGGAGCCGCAGGAGATAGCCCGGATAACCTCAGAAAATACCAAAAGGATTTATAACATTCATTGAAACTCTTAAAATCTAGAAATCACACCAAATAATCCAAATGCCAAAAGGTATAATATGGATCGGATGCCAATACACTTCGAACACATCATGAGGTATCTGGGCTCCAAGAAGGAAAAAGGCAGGAAGAAGATAGGTCTTCTTGTGGACGGCCCCAATATGCTCAGGAAGGAGTTTCAGATGGACCTGGAGGAGATCAGAGATATCCTCAAGGATTATGGTGACATCAAGATGGGCAAGGTATTTTTGAATCAATATGCATCTGAGAAGCTGGTTGAGGCTGTGGAAAACCAGGGCTTTGAGCCGGTAATCTGTACCAGTGACGTTGATGTCCGGATGGCTGTTGAGGGCGTAGATATGATCTATAACCCGGTGATAGATACGATTGCCCTTGTCACTAGGGATGCGGACCTAAAACCAGTGCTTATGAAGGCCATGGAGCATGGAAAGGAGACCATCATATTCGGAGCAGAACCAGGTTTTTCGGTGGCTCTCAGGAATTCGGCGGACTATGTGATAGTGCTGCGCGACGGGCAGTATGTAACTGAATAATAATTTTGCAGGATATGACTGTGAAGTGGATATTTGCCCTGTTATTGACAATAGCTCTTATCAAGTCAGTTGCGGGGGCACCGGATGAGGTCGTTGGGCGAGTCGTGAGCGTTATCAGTGGAGACTCATTTGGCATCGAAATGAAGACTTCAGATTCAAGGGTGAATCACATCGATAGTGTAAAGCTTGCAGATATCGAGGCTCCATCAACATTGATGCCTAAGGGGAAGGATGCCAGAAAGTACGCCGACTCATTATTGAAGAACAAAACTGTCTCTATAGATATAGATGATAACACTGGCAGCGGGCGCAATGAATGGAACCAATTGGTCTGCGTCATCTATCTAATGACCTCTGATAATCGACTTATTTGGCCACCTGTGAACAGAATTATGGTGGATTCTGGCCATGCAGTGCTCAATGATGATAAAAATAATGAATTCAATGCTTCAACGTGGTGGAAAGATCCGGCGGTGTCGTTGGAAAGCAAAGCCAAATCGATACCAAAGAATCTAGTATCTACAGCACCCTCGAGCCCGGAAGGAGATCTCAATTCGACTGGCGTTCTTGAAAAAGATCCACGTTCTACCAGCATTCTTGAGAAAAATCCGACATCTGGTGGAGTTAATATTGGATACCGATAAGCGTAAACATGATAAACATTAAGTACATCCATGCCCAGACAGGGTAGCACGGTGATGGTCGCCTGAGGCGGCAATGAATGCAATTCAACAGAGATAAAGAATATAAATATAGAAGACATGTCGTTATATACTGTCATGGAGGAGATCTATGGATTATGTCAGGTTGGGTGGAGCCTGTCTGCTTCTTTTGATCCTAGCTGCAGCTCTGCCAATGGATATATTGGCTCAAACCTCTCAGGACACCACTAACGTGGATTCCGGGGCGAATGTAAATGCCGCTGGAGGGGCGACACCAATCATAAGCCGAAGCCTGCTTTCTGAAAGCAGCGCACAAAGTGGAACGATATCGGCAGAGAAAATGGCGAAGCGCAGCAGCGGGTTGAAGCCGCTGGCGTCAGCATCATCTGGCAGTTCTGCAAGCTCAGGATCCTCACAGAATACCGGGCAAGCCCAAAGCCCGGCCACCTCTGAGGCCGAAACTGCGACTGCATCTGCGGAGACGACGACACAAGAAGAGCCGACACAAAAGGAGAGCTCTGCTGCAACGTCTGAGGAGACTGTTGTTACGCCCGATATGATCCCACAGCAGACGACTACAGCGACAAACTCCGATAATACAAGCGCATACCAGGCCACTTCCGCTGTGTCTCCTCCAGAGAACGTCTCTCAAAATGAGCCTGAATCCGAGAACGTATCTGAAACCATTTTGGAAAACGAGACCGAAGAGTCGACTGCGGAGGCTTCTCAAGCGACTGAGACAGGAACCGACAGGATCTGGCGGGAAGGCATTAGCCCGCTTGAGTACACCTGGACGCCTCAAAGCTTCTCCGGCTTCTTCTACGACCTGAAGAACGACGTCGGCACGGAAAGGCTTACCGTTAAACTGCAAAGTTCTGGCAGGACCATTGAGTCCGGCGACCTGACATATAGCACAACAGCACAGGATATGGAATTTGAATTCAGCGATTGGGGAACCTATCAGGTCATCGGTTTCATGGCCGACAAGTACTTTGCAGGCTACAAGGCCGGCGATCTCCTCAACAAGGATATAAGCCTGATAAGCGACAACCAATTGAGAAAAGTGCTTATCGACAGTGATGACGAGAGCACCATCACAACGGGATCAGTTCTGCCCCTTGAAGAGGGCTACGAGCTGCGCATCAAGCAGATCGATATCGATGGGAATAAGGTCTACCTGGGCCTGGCCAAGGACGGTGAAGAGGTAGACAGCAAGGTGATCTCGCCGGATAACCTAAAGAGCGCGACCTATAAGTATGAGGTGGAGATCTCGGGCAAAGACACTCCGATCGTATTGGCCCACATATCCAATGTCTTCTCCAGCGTTGAGTCCGCCCTCGTGACTGTAGATGGCCTCTTCCAGATCTCCGATACTTATACATCTGTCGAAGATGGCGACGAATACGAAAAAATGAAGGTCGTCTCAGTATCCGACCAGGGTGTGGAGATGGAGAACGACAACTCGATCACTCTTAGAAAGGGAAGCACCCCCAAGATATTCGGGAACGTCGGATTTTTGGTTGCTGATGCAGATGAGATTCGCTTCGCACCTGTGGTACAGAGGGCTGGGACCTATGATGTGCGAGGCACAGTGATCAATCCTTCCAAGACAAGCGAATTTACCTGGACACCATACAACTTCGAGGGATTCTACTACGACATCGACGACGATGTGGGAACAGAGATCCTTCAGGCGAAGATCAGTGGTGGCACGAAGATAGACGAGAAGGATCTGACCTACAAGACCCGACCTCTGCCGGTTAAATTCGAGTTTGAGGACTGGGGCAAGTACGATGTCATAGGTTTCATGGCTGACAAGTATTTCGCAGGCTACAACAATGATACCAAATTCACAGACGAGGTCAGCTCCATCAACGAAGGAGAGTTAAGAAGGGTCTTGATAGACGGAGACGATAGCCAGACCATAGCAAGTGGATCTGCGCTCTCCTTGCAAGAGGGTTATGAGCTGCGAATAAAGCAGGTTGACCTCAATGGAAACAAGGTCTATCTGGCTTTAGCGAAGAACGGCGAAGAGGTAGACAGCAAGGTGGTAACGCCATCGTCTGATCCAGCAGACAGGGCCTCCAACTACATGTACAAGGTTGATATAGGCTCCGAAAAGGACGTTCCCATCATCATAGCCCACGTTCAGAGCGTCTTCCGCAGCGCTGAGTCTGATCTCGCTACAGTGGACGGCATCTTCCAGGTATCCGACAGTGCGGAGTCTGTGGAAGAAGGAGAGGTCCACGGCAAGATGAAGGTGGAGTCGCTAGGCGATGACGGCATCACCATGCAAAACGATGGCAGCATAAGCCTGGGGCGCAACAGGGTCATTGAGATCATGGAGAACCTGAAGATCGAGGTTGCTGACAACGTCGACAGGCTGATGGCACCGACTGCCACCAAGTTAGGAGAAGGACTGACAATGACTCTTAACGTTCCTGCAGCTGTGGTCAATAAGACGGTCTTGATAAGCACCAAGTCAGGTTCAGAGACACTGAGCGGTGTGCAAATCTCGGTGGATGGCAAGAACATAGGAACCACAGATGCTTCTGGGTCGGTCAGTTATACTCCCAAGAACACAGGCACATTCGATGTAGTAGCCAAGAAGAGCGGCTATAATGATCGCAAGGCCAGCCTTGTGGTCAGAACTGCAGCTGAAGCAGCAGCTCAGGCTGCGATAGAGCAGGCCAACGTCACCCTTGCCAACAAGTTGACCATCAATGTGCCTTCGCAGGTCACAAAGGGTGAGAACTTCCTGATAACCGTGGTAGAAGGCATCAACCAGACGCCTGTAGAGGGAGCAGATATTTTCTTCGATGATGAGAGCATTGGAGCTACCAGCGATAAAGGGGTGCTCACATATTCTGCGAACACCACTGGCCAGCACATCCTGAAAGCGCAGAAGGACGGCTTCAATGACACCACCAGAACGATCCTTGTGACCTCGTCCTTGAAGGTCATAAGCCTGAATGTGCCGGAGAAGGCGAGCGCAGGCCAGGACATGAAGATAACTGCTAGCGTGCAGAATGCCGGAAAGCAGACGGATTCCCGCAAGCTCGATCTCAAGGTAAACGACAGCGTGGTGGACAGCAAGAATCTGACAGTCAAGCCGGGTGAGAACGCCACTGTTACCTTCAGCTACAAGCCCAAGGACCCAGGATCTTACAGATTCGGCCTGGACGACCAGGTCAAGAAGGTAAACGTGGAGAAGGCGCAAAACAGCACCTGGCTGATTGCCCTGATCATCGTGCTGCTCATCGCCATTGGCGGAGGATATTATCTGCACACAACAGGAGACCTGGAAAAGATCAAGAAACGACTGCAAGGGCGTTAGAGAACGCCCTGCTCACAATCATTTTTCTCTCGTGATTTACAGTTCCATCCTCATCTCTCTATTCGGCGCCAGCCTTGTCTTGAGTTCATCTCCCAATGGATTTATCGAGAGCACAGTGATTACAATCATCATCCATGGAGAGATAGTCGTCCACCAAATGCCTCTCATTATGTCCCTCTGAGCTTCATTTAGCATATTTCCCCAAAGCTTGGCAGATGTGGTGGTATTCCCAGCCCCAGGAAGCTCAGGAATGACTCTGTGAGGATTACATGAGCTGTCATCAATGTTACTGAGACCACGACTATGTAGAGCAAATTCGGCATTTACGTGCCTGAAGATTATGTAGCTGTCTTTGGCTCCCAAGGATATTGCCGATTCAACAAAAAGCCGCTGCCTAATGGATAGAGTCTCGGATCTCACGAGCCTTGCAGTGCTCATCCAGTGAGTAAATGCGATGGCCAAAATGATGCGAAACTATACCCTCATTCAGTGTGAACTTTACAGTGTTGGGATCTACAATGGAAATGTCATCTGTTATCTTGAACTCCGAAGAGGATGGAAATATTGACATCCATTTCCCATCCAAGGGCAATGACAGCGTCTTTCCTGTCTGTTCTGCGCATGCCAGTGGCAAAGCGGCCAGGAGTAGAACGCCGATCGCCAGGGCC
>JAAZNX010000202.1 GCA_012798025.1 Methanothrix sp.
AACCTTCGCTCTCTGCTACGGGACGGCAAGGGCTGGATATCACGCCTGGAAGGTTCGGAGAGAGCACGAACTGGCATCAAGTCCCTAAAGATTGCCTACAATAACGTCTTCGGCTACTATCTAGAGGTCTCTCGTGCAAATCTGCACCTGGTTCCGGAAAATTACATTCGCAAACAAACAACTGCCAATGCGGAACGCTTCATCACCCCCGAGCTCAAAGAGATGGAGGCCCAGGTACTCTCTGCCCAGGAGCGAGCCATTGCGCTTGAGCAAGAGATCTATGGAAAAGTTCGACAGGGAGTTGCTGAATATTCAAAAGAGATCTTGCAGAGGGCTGCGGCCATGGGCGAGCTGGATGTGCTCGTGGCACTGGCTACTGTGGCCGCAGAGAACTCTTATGTCAAGCCTGAATTCAACCAGGAAGGCAGGATCTCCCTGCGGGGCTGCAAGCATCCCGTGCTTGACAGGGCCATGCGCGGGGGCTTTGTGCCCAATGATGTGCTCCTCGACAACGACCGCAATCGTCTTATCATACTCACTGGCCCAAACATGGCAGGCAAGTCCACATTCATGAGGCAGATTGCCATCTGCCAGATCATGGCCCAGGCCGGTTCTTTTGTGCCAGCATCATTTGCTTCTCTCTGCCTCGTGGACCGCATCTTCACTCGCGTGGGAGCTTACGACGATCTGTCAGCAGGCCAGAGCACCTTCATGGTAGAGATGATGGAGATCGCCAGCATACTTTCTTCTGCCACGCGAGACAGTCTGGTACTTCTTGATGAGGTGGGTAGGGGAACTTCCACATTCGACGGCCTATCTCTTGCATGGGCCATATCCGAATACCTGCATAGCAGCATTAAATGCAAAGCTGTCTTTGCCACCCATTACCATCAGTTGACGCAGCTGGAGGGGATGCTTCCTGGTGTTCGAAATTTCAGCATCGCTGTGTTGGAGGAGAAGGGCAGCATCACGTTCTTGCGAACAGTTGTGCCAGGAGCCACAGACAAGAGCTATGGCGTGCATGTGGCAAGGCTCGCAGGCGTGCCAGATATCGTGACGAGAAGGGCTGATGAGATTCTCAAGGAGATCGAGAGAGAGGCTATAATTGAGCCCCTCTCCAAGAACAAGAAGGCGAAAAGATCGTCTCGATACACCCAGCTCATATTCTTCGATGCTCCTGAAAACAGCGAAAAAATATTGCAACCCCAGACACTTGATCCTGTTTTGGAGGAGATACAGGGCTTAGACCTAGATTGCATGACGCCCATCGAGGCCCTGAACCATTTGGCCAAATACCAAAAGAAGCTGAGAGAAAGAGATGGCAAGAATTAAGCATTTGGACGAGGACACCATAAACAAGATCGCAGCGGGCGAGGTCATTGAGCGGCCAGCCTCAGCGGTCAAGGAGCTGGTAGAAAATTCCGTCGATGCGGGAGCAAGACGGATTATCGTTGAGGTAAACGATGGGGGAAAGAGCCTCATTCGGGTGACGGACGACGGATGCGGCATAGAGCCCGATGATCTGCCTCTGGCCTTCATGAAGCATGCTACATCAAAGATCCGCAATGCCAGGGATTTGGAGAGAATCAAGACACTCGGCTTCCGGGGCGAGGCACTGGCCAGCATCGCCAGCGTCTCACGATGCGTAGAAGTTCGCACCAAGACCCCTGGGTCGCTTTCAGGTACGTACATGCGAATGGAATCTGGCAAGATAGCAGAGATAAAAGACGTGGGCTGCGCAGTGGGCACCACAATCACAGTCTGGGATCTCTTCTACAATGTGCCTGCCAGGCGAAAGCATCTCAAGGGCAGAGAGGCAGAGCTTGTGCATATCACTAATACGATTACAGAGATGGCCATCATCAACTACACAATCGCCTTTGAACTCTTCTCAGGCAGTCGCACGATCTTCAAGTCCACAAGGGCCTCCTGCTGGGACGACGTCCTCCTGCGCATCTTCGGCCTGAAGACCTTCAAGTCGATGGCACCGCTTCAGATAGAAGGCCGGGGATGGCGTCTGACTGGCACTGCTGGAGACCCCTTCAGCGCCAGGAGCAGTCCTGACAGGATATTCATCTTCGTTAACGGCCGGGCAGTCTCATCCAGGGCACTGGCAGGAGCACTGAGGGACGCCTACAGAAATGTCATCCCGCAGGCAAAGAGCCCTGTGGCAGTTTTGTCCTTGGTGATTGACCCCGAGCTGGTGGATGTGAACGTCCATCCTGCCAAACGGGAGATCCGGCTCCTGCGAGAGGATGAGGTCTGCAGTGCTTTATCGCAAGCAGTGGCACAGGCTCTTGTGGCTCGGGCCCAGGGTTCGCAGGCAGCGCCAGAGCAGAGTCCTCATGTGAGCCCTCATCCGTCCAGAGCGATGATAACCTCCAAACCAGAGCAGGTAACTCTTCCATTGCACTTTGGTCTGGATGATGCCGTCGAGGAAACAGCGGCTGAAATGAGAAGGCCCAGGGTTAAGATACTGGGTCAGATCTTGGACTTATACATCGTGGCCGAGGGCGAGAAGTGTTTGATGCTCATCGATCAGCATGCTGCAGCCGAGAGGATCAGATTTGAGCAGCTGCAAGAGCGATACATCAACCGAAAGATCAGACAGGAGCTTGCAGTGCCAATTACCATCGATCTCTCTCCCAGCGAGCAGATCCTGATGGAGTCCTGGAAGGAGACGCTCAGCGACATCGGCTTTGAGATTGTGCCTTTTGGAGGAAATACAATCAGCGTCAGGTCGGTCCCGGCTCTTGGCAAAAGGCTTGAGAGCGCTGAGGCGATTCATGACATTCTCTCCGACCTATTTGCAGTAGGAAAGGTCGGCCAGGACTCCACAAACCGCGATGAGATCCTCAGGCTCCTGGCCTGCAAAGGCTCCATAAAATCGGGAAAGGAGCTTGGTATGGCTGAGATGCAAAGGCTACTGGAGGAGCTCTACGAATGCCAAAATCCCCTCACATGTCCTCACGGAAGGCCAGTGGCAGTGACAATTGACCAGAGTCATTTGGAGCGGCTCTTCGCCAGGAGATGAACTTTTCTACAGGCAGGATAATTGCCTGCCATGGATCTGGAAGGTTTTGCCAAGAGGGGCCTGAAGAGGAACGATCCCGAGGTTGAATCTAAGCTCGCCATGCTCATCAGAGAGGTAAAAGACATCCCTCGCGAGCGGGCGGAGGCACTGGCTCGGGCAGTCATGCAGGAGGCGGTGGCGACGCTTCATCCCAGGGGAGATGTCTTCCGGCTGGAGCAAGTTGGGGTCAGCATGGGCGACTTTGGGATTGGCTCGCGCGGCTCTGGCGACTTTTACACTCACAAAAAGATTGCTGAGGTCATCGGCCAGACGAGTGCAGTCGTCGACTCTCGCCAGTTGGACGACTCCGGGGTGGTGAAGGCAGGCGACAAATTCATAGTTGTGACTGTGGACGGCATGCACTCCAGGCTCAGCGACTATCCCTTTTTGGCTGGATTTCACGTCACCCGCGCAGCTCTTCGCGACATCTACGTCATGGGCGCAAAGCCAGTAGCATTGCTGTCGGATATCCATCTGGCCGACGACGGTGACGTGGCGAAGCTCTTCGATCACTTAGCTGGCATCGCCACAGTCTCGGAGCTCATCCAGGTTCCGCTCATCACAGGCAGCACTCTGCGCATCGGCGGAGATATGGTCATTGGCGATCGGCTCACAGGTTGCGTTGGGGCAGTGGGAGTCTCTCATAAGTTGGCAGCGCGCAAAGATGCCAGGCCAGGGGATGTCATCATGATGACAGAGGGCGCTGGCGGTGGAACTGTCTGTGCTGCGGCTCTTTATTATGGAATGCATGAGGTCGTAGATGAGACGCTCAACATCAAATTCCTGGAAGCGTGTGAAGCCCTGTTGAAAGAGGATCTGGCAATCCATGCCATGACAGATGTGACCAACGGCGGCATTCGCGGCGACGCCAAGGAGATCTCCTACACAGCCAAAGTGAAGCTCGTCTTTGAGGAGGAGCGCATGCGGCGTCTTGTAAATTCGCAAGTCCTTGAGATGCTCGAAGGCCTGAAAATAGATTATCTTGGCGTCTCCATCGATGCTCTGCTCATCATCGCCCCGCCAGACGAGGCGCAAAAGATCTCAAGGACAATTCGTGGTGTTGGGGTGGCAGTTGATGAGATAGGACACGTCGAGGAGGGCACAGGAGCGCAGCTGCATATGGATGGGCGTTTCTTCGACTTTGAGCCGAGGTTCAGGGAAGCTGCTTACACGCCCATAAAAAAGGCCATTGGCCAGGATGCGCAGCGCAATGTCTCGGAGATGACCCGTTTAGTTGACCTGGCAGCAAGGAATGCTGTAGAAAAGAAGAGGCAATTTATAAAGAAGATAAAAGGAAATTAATTCAAATTTTTACAAAGATATTAATTTTTGTAACTTTGCGCATTGTAGTAATAATAGTAAAAATTTAATTAACATAAATAAACTATTTATATCATAACGTACCTCATTTAACCCAAGGGGACAAAAAAGGGAGAAGATAACAATGAAGGAATCTTTCGTAATGAGATTTGATG